>NZ_DBMALT010000030.1:3805-33767 GCF_057870745.1 Parasutterella sp.
AAATTTATAAAATAGACTTTGAATGCAGCCCAAGCTGGTCTAAAAACAATATCTCTAAAGAAATAAATGCTTTTTCCTTCCGCTAAATATTTTTCAGCACTTAGCCGGCAATATTTATTCATTTTTTCATAGTATGCGTCGATGCTTGTGTAAGTGTAATGATCTACATGACCTTTGAGTTTTCGGAGTTTAAAGGGGTAAACAATGTGGGGATGGACTTGTCCAATTACCTCTACGTCTTTATTTTTCATTAAACGAGGAACCCAATCGGATCTCAGGCTACCATGAGTTGCTTTGAAATTTTTAAAACGGTTTACTCTTTTAATTTCATAAGAAAAATTTTCGTTGCTTTCAACGGCTTTTCGAATTGAATCTGCAAGTTCCTCATTAATGATTTCGTCGCAGTCGAGTAGAAGAAGCCAAGGTTGGGTTGCCTGCTTAATGGCAAATGTTTGTTGCTCCCCCCAGTTTCTCATTTTTTTCTTGAATACTCTGGCGCCAAAAGCTTCAGCTATCTCTCTAGTTCTATCTGTACTCTCGTCATCTACTAGAATGATTTCCTTTGCAAAAGAACAGGCAGCAAGACATGAAGGGAGCCGATTTTCTTCGTTTTTTGCCACAATTACCACTGAAAGAGGCAACTTATTAAAAATTTTAATGCATTCAATCATGTTGGTGAGACCTATTTTGCGTATCGACTTGAGTCTTTTAAGATTTGTGAAAAATATGGTGGGATCGTTTGATCTTTTGACGGCCTGTAATGAGGATCTAAGAATTGAAGGATTCCCAACTCATTGATGAGGACAATACGATTCTCTTCCAAGAATGCATCGTTTGAATAATTACTAACGTATAACCATTTACGTTTTTCATCAGGCGAGAAAAGATTCTTTCCTAATGAGTAGTCATCGATAGGATTTTCACATCCTAAGACTTCTTGAAGAATTGTCGGAACGACATCCAACATTGATGTCCTGTAATTGATGCTGATATTTTCCTTCCCGGGCCACTTCACAATAAAAGGCACTTGGGCTTGGTATTTCGTAAAGTTACCATTGTGCCCCCAGTAATTTAATTTGTTATCGTTAAATTCTTCCCCATGGTCCGAGCTTATAACAATGATCGTCTGGTCTAAATCGATCATCCCCGGTAATTTTTTGAGTAATTTACCGAGTTGACTGTCCACAAAATGGACCGAATTCTTGTAACGATTGAAGTAAAGAGAGGCATCAAAGTCATTAGAAAGTTCTAATTGATTTACGTTCTTCCAATATGGCTTAAATTTTTCGTTTTCCTTCCCTTCCGGAAATTGTGTGGAGTGGACAGCATCAAGAAAAAGGAAGGCGAAAAAAGGAGAGGACGGATCTCTTTTCTTCAGCCAATTGGATAGGTCAGAGATTGCATTTTCGTCTCTTTCTAATGTATTGGCGCCTTTTGAGCTTTCTCTAAGGTTATGGATATCTGTGAAGATGGTTTTGTTAAACTCTGGCATTGTCAAAGGAGCGCTGGAAAACAGGCCAATTTGGTAACCACGGGATTGGAGTGCAGTGATTAAGGCAGAACCAGAATGTGTTTGCAAAGATTTTTCCCAATATAGTCCCGGCAGTCCGGTAAATAAAGAAAAAATGCCGTGCCTTGTGTTTATACCGCCAGAAAAATGCTCTGGAAAGCGAATTGCAGAGGAAGAGAATTCAAAGATATTGGGCATGGTATCTTGTGCAACCATGTCAAAACGAAGAGAATCAACAAATAAAAAGAGGATGTTGTAATTATTTCCCCCTTTGCAGACCAGAGGATTAATAGGATAGTTCATTAATCCTTTTTTCGAGTTGAGATCAAAGCGCCGAACTTCTTCTTTCGAGACGGCTCCAATCTTGACAAGTAGCTTGTTGAATCTAAGAGGCCGATTAAGTGGCAAGAGATAAGAAACTTGTGTAACTTGTGAAATATTTTTTGCGAACGAAAATCCAAAAATTAGCTGACAGGAAATACTTCCTAAAAGCACAAAAGTTATAGCTAAAACACAAAATTTTTTGTTTAATCGCTTGGATAGGCTGGAGGCAATCAGAAATAGGCCGGTAGTGGACAGAAAACAAACCAAAGAGATAAGGATGATCTCTATCCACATTTTCGTGTCAAACTGAACAACTTGCCCATCGCCAAATAGGGTCATTTGCAGCATAGCCAAATTCAGGTGCATCCTGAATTGTTGATAAACGAAAGTGTCAGCTAAAAAGAGGATGACAACTATAGAAGCTATCATCACGGTTAAGTAAGAAAATAATCGCCTAAATCCAAGAAACGAAAATATAAGAAGAGGAGATAAGATGGCGAAAATTAAGACGGCGTAATAAAAAAAAGAATAAGCGAATATGTAGATTAAGGACAAGGGTCCTATAAGACTATTGTCGGCTACTTCAATATACCGAAAGGAAAGAACTGAGAGGACCAGGCCGATAAAAAGAGAGAAGAGTAGATAGGAGGAAAAAAGTTTCTGCTTACTCCGGCCTTGAAATTGTTTTCTTGTCGTTTGCATTTTTCTTTCAAAATTCACTTGATTCTTAATGATATCTCAATAAAAAATGTGTGTTTTGGAGGCTATAAATTTTGTTATCCCTCTGAAGGAGAAGGTTTAAGTGGTAATAAAGTCTCTTCTTTTCGAGTGCTATTAATATCTTCGATAATTTTTTTTGCTACTTCAGAGGCTCCAAAATCTGATAAATGGTCTCTGTCCTCATACAAGAGACGTCCGTTCATTTCAGCCTTGCAAACTCCGTCTTCACAAAAGACCGAAGAGGGATTGATGAGAGGAACATTTAATTGGCTCGTTACTTTAGTAACAACCTTGTTATAAAGATCGACAGTTTCATTTCCTTCAGAAGCGGGAAAAGAGCAAGTAGAGGGTTTATTTGTTTCAATTGGTCTTAAAGAAAAACAGTCTTCGATATCAAATGGCAAATGAGGATTGTCTAAAAGTACAAACACTTCTTTTCCTGAATTCTTTAAAAGCTGAATGGTCTTAACGAGCTGTTTTTCGAAAATATTAAGATGACCACTTCTTACAGGTTTATTATCAAAGGAGTATCTAAATTGGCTAGAGAACCTCTCCCATCGTGCTGAGAGAATTACAAATTTGATAGACGGGCTTTTGGCGATCCAATGAATAATATTACTTGACGGGATCTCTTCTGAAGTTTCTAGTTTAAAAGTTCGGGGATTCTTGACACCTAACAAGGGAGGATCTCCCGGATTTCCTAATATGATGATAGGTGCAGAAGTAAGTTTGCCTAGGCCGGTAGCTAGTTGTTTTGCATGAGAATCTCCGATAATCGCCCATTCGGCAGGTGAATCACCAGATTTCCAACAATACCTGACGTTCTGTAAAGGGATCTCATCACAGGCGTTGTTACGGAAAGAATTTTTTTTATTTTTTTCAAAGTTCACAAATTTTTGATAAGACTCTGGAAAAATGAAAGAAGTTCGTGGCGCAAGAGATCCCAACATCCCAGTTATCCCCATTAGCACACAAAGAGAAGTTATCAAAACAAAATTTAACTTCTTCTTCCGGATTGGAAATTCAATGTAAAAGTAACTAAATAATGCAAAGAGAAGGCTAATAAAGATAAGAAGCAATCGGAATTCAAAAGAAGGTAGTTCCCCTTTATTCAGGCTTCTTACGAGAGCAAGGAATGGCCAATGCCATAGGTACCACGTGTAACTGATTAAGCCAATAAAAACAAAGGATTTAATACTCAAATAACGGTTAATTGTGGCCTTAGGGGAGGCTATTATAAGGCAGGTTCCCAAGGTCGGTAATAGTGTGAGGACTCCAGGGTACTCCATCCTATTATTAAATAAGAAAATTCCTAATAAGATAAAAGTAAGCCCCATAAAAGAAAAAAATTCTTGGTGTTTTTTTGAATCAAGAATGGGAATGTCATTAAAACCTTTCTGATGAAAAATTGCCAATATCCCGCCTAAGCAGAGCTCCCAAAATCGTGAATGAAGCAAAAAGAAGGTGCCATTCGGAAAGTAATCGAACAAAAGGACAGAGGAAAAAAATGAGGCAACAGAGAAAAATAACAAGGAGGCCAGGATCCAATTTTTATTTATTTTCCAGATGATGAAACAAAGAAGAGGGTAAATGATGTAGTATTGCTCTTCTACTCCCAGGGACCAAAGATGCATCAAAGGCATCAGTTCGGTTTTCAATGCAAAGTAGCCAGCTCCCTGTTTGACTATGTAGATATTTTCAGAAAAAAATGACGCCCATTTAATTTGTTTGCCTAATTGAATTCTTTCTCCGAATGTAAGAAAAGGCAGCGTAATAATAGTGATTATCACAAGTAAAAAGAGCAATGCAGGAAATATTCTTCTAATTCTTCGTGCATAAAAATCCGAGAAGGAAAAGGAATTTTTTATGAGAGCTCGATAAATTATTCCAGTGATTAAGTACCCCGAAATAATAAAAAAAACATCTACCCCTACGAAACCTCCAGTGATATATTCAGGGAAAGCATGAAAAAAAATAACGGCTAGGATTGCAATCGCTCTTAGTCCGTCAATGTCTGCTCTATAACCGCTGTTGACAAAAGGCGAAGAATACACTGGAGAAAACCATTCTTTGAGTAATTTTTTACATCCAATCAGAATGTTTTGCATGCCTCTACGACCATTCGTTCGAAAATAAATCAGCGGATATGTGAGAGCTAAATTATTGATATGTGTACCCGTGAAAGTCTTTGCAACGATCATATTATCGTCAGCGGTTCTTGTGGAGGGGGGGGGTAAACTTGTTTTAATGGGCGTCATGGCACAAGGGCATTCAATTTAATCATCGGGATTTTAAATTATTCAATCGATTGTTTTTATAAACGATTGTTAATTTTAATGGGCTCGCCTTGTTTTTCTTTACTCCAATTGATAAATCTTGGGGTTAGTTTTCTTTTTCATAAGGCACTTTTAAAACAACATACAATACGTTTTTTCGACGTTAGATAATTACCCGTCATTATCAGGTATTAAGAATAAATGAAGAGGAAACCCTTTATAGCAATTTACGCTGTCAATGCGCTGTTTGTAGCCTTGGTAGCTGGATTGTTTGGTCTAAGAAGTGTTAGTAATGCTGGTGTCTTATCCGAATGGAGCTCAATCCAAATCTTCATTTTCTTGAGTTACACAATCGGCCTTTTTGCCTTGTTGGCATTGTTTTTTGAAATCTTGCTCCTGACTTACCCCTTGGTCAAGGAGTTACGAAAAACTGTGCTTACACTCTTTATTCTCATCGACTCCTCTCTGTTGATCTTCTCCCTAACCGATTCGTTTGTATACCCTTTATACCGAACACATTTGAATTTGGCAATGATTCAAATGACTTTATTTGGCGGAGGAAGAATCGTGTCCTTTTCTCCTAGAATGTTAGGCGAAATAGGGCTGATGATTCTTGCAATCTTGCTTCTCTCTTACTGGTTTGCAAGGCTTTCATTTTGTTTTTCAAAGTACAAAAAAACCGTCTATGCGTTTTTCGCCCTTGGCCTAACAGCTTTTGCCGTTTCAAATTTCAGCTATTCCTGGGGGTTTGCAAACTTCAATAATCGACTGATTTCCGTCTTTGACAAGATCCCTCTAGCTAGACCTCTCAGAATGAATACTCTGCTTCAGAAGTATGGTTTTGTCGATAGGAAGGCCATAGACACAAAGAAGGTCAATTTTAGCGAAGGCGGCTTGATGAATTACCCATTAAATCCATTGAGGTGCCACAATGGTCAGGATTACAACATACTGTTTCTTTTCGTGGATACGCTAAGGTATGACATGTTAACAAAAGAAGTCATGCCTAATACATGGAAGTTTGCACAAGAAAACGTCAGATTCAATAACCATTACTCGAACGGGAATAACACTAGGCATGGCATTTTTTCTTTGTTCACGGGACTGCCGGGAAAATATTGGACAAGTTCTCTGACATCCGGAACACCGGGGATTTTAATTTCAGCGCTGCAGACGCGAAATTATGAAATCGGCATTTTTACCGGAGCTCCCTTAAATATGCCCGAGTTCCATAAGTCAATTTTTTCTACAGTTCGCGATCTGAACGTATACCCCCGAGGGGATTCGTCGGTAGAGTCTGATGCTTTTGCTGTGGAAGATTTCAAAAAATGGCAATCCGGATTAAAACCGGGATCTCGTTTCTTCAGCTTCATATTCTTAGATTCTGTACACGGATACCAGTTTCCTCCGGGCGAAAAATACGAAGTCTTCAAACCTTACTGGAAATCGGTCAATCATATGGAGCTGAATAACTCATTCGATCCTGCTCCCTATCTTGCTCGATACAAAAACGCCGTTCGTTATACGGATGATTTGATTCAAGAGGTTTTGGATTACTTAAATAGCAAGAACTTGTTAGACAACACGATAGTAGTGATCAGTTCAGACCACGGCGATGAATTCAATGACAATAAACTGAATTTTTGGGGGCACGGCGGAAACTTTACAGACGCTCAGATAAAAGTTCCCTTGGTGATCCATTGGCCTGGTAAAAAATCGGCCAATGTTGAGTATGTGACTTCACACTTGGATTTAGTTCCTACGCTTCTGCCGGAGGTGCTTGGATGTTCTAACCCCACTCAGGATTACTCGGTCGGAACTTCTATTTGGAAAGAAGCAGGAAGAAGAGACTGGGTGTATTCCACAGGCTGGAGTCGGGACGCTTTCGTCGAGCCTCACCGCATTGTCTTAATTAATGCAGCGGGAGCGTTGGAGTTTTTAGACAAAACATATCGTCCGACCAAAGACAGAACAATCCCGCCGTATTTATCCGAGGTCTTAAAGGAAAATTCAAGGTATGTTAAATGAGCGACCCTATTCGCAAGCTGAGTTCTTTTCGCCAATCCAACATCGGAGGAAGCTGCAGCTCTCGAAGAACTCGGTTCTCTAGTCTCGAATTTCGTGGTCTGGGCGCTGGGCGAGGATATTCTTCTGTAGTGCACGGAACTACTTTTTGATTGATACCTGCAGCCCTAAATATTTCTTGAGCGAAGTCAAACCAGCTGGCCTCACCTTCACAGGTTGCATGGACGATCCCCCGGAAATCAGTTTTAAGAAGTCTTTCAATCGCAGCAGCTGCAGAAACCGTGCTCGTTGGATTCCCGATTTGATCATTTACGACCTTTATTTCAGGCAAGCCGCTTCTAGCGGCTTTAAGCATTGTCGAGACAAAGTTTTTACCGCCCTCACCATAAAGCCAACTAACCCTCACTATCACCCAGTTATCGCAGCTGTTTTGAATGTTTTGCTCACCTAACAGTTTACTTTGGCCGTAAACGGACAAGGGGCCAAAGGGGACATCGTATTCGCTGTAAGGCCTTTTAAGCTTTCCGTCAAAAACATAATCACTTGAAATTCCAACGAGCCTGGCACCTGACTCGCAAGCGGCTCGAGCTATGTTTTTACTGCCATCTGCATTTATAGCGAAAGCAAGTTCAGGCTTCATCTCACAGGCATCTACATTTGTATAAGCAGCACTATGGATAATGACGTCGGGTTTGTTCTCCCGACAAAAACGATAGACCTGGGCTGCATTTGTGACGTTAAGTTCGTTTGAAGACGGGAGGAGAAGCGAGTGTCGGCTGAATTTTTTGACAAGCTCTCTCCCAAGCAAACCGGTTGACCCCGTAATCAATATCTTCATGAGACTAAACCTGAGGTGAAGGTTCGAAAGGACGGGGCGCAAGCGTCCTTGGGGCTTAGTGTCGGATTTGTATTTATTGGCCAATCAATTCCGACATCCGGATCATTCCATTTAATGCATCCCTCATCGCTGGGATGATAAAAGTCAGTGCATTTATAGGTGACTAAGGCTTTAGGACTTAAAACGAAAAAACCATGGGCAAACCCAGGAGGAATCCAAAGTTGGTTTTTGTCTATCCCGTTTAAAACAACGCTTTGCCATCTACCAAACGTCGGAGAACTTCTTCTTAAATCTACAGCGACGTCAAAGACTTCTCCCTCTATAGCAGTAATGAGCTTTCCTTGCGGATATTTTTTCTGAAAATGCAGTCCTCTTAACGTTCCAAAGCATGAAAAGGAAAAGTTGTCTTGAACGAAATGACTGGAAATACCAAGTTTTTGATAACGAGTTTCCTGCCATGTTTCGACAAAACACCCGCGGTCATCCTTATGAATGTCGGGAAAAAATTCGATTAAACCTTCAATCTCGAAATGTTTGATTCTCATAATTAGTAAGTAAGAAATCCTAAAGACCGGCGGAGGATCCGAGAAGATTAGTCGCTCCTTGAACGCTGGTCTTCATAATTTAATTTCATCCAGTCACTGTAGTGCTTATTTTTGACGTTCTTAATCCACTCCGGATTACTCAGGTACCAGAGCACAGTCTCTCTGAGTCCGGCTTGGAAGGAGTAAGAAGGTTTCCAGCCAAGTTCTTTAAATATTTTGTTGCTGTTTATGGCATAACGAAAATCATGTCCGGGCCTATCCTTAACGAAACGAATCTGATCGAAGTACGAATAGCCGTCTTTTCTTGGACTAACCTCATCAAGAATTTCAGTAATTGCCCGAACAATCTCTAAGTTTGAAAACTCTGAATTTCCGCCGATGTTATACACGGCTCCGGGAGCTGCGTTCCTGACAACAAGATCAATAGCAGAACAATGATCTTCAACATGGATCCAGTCCCGAATATTCGCCCCGTCACCGTAAACAGGAAGTTCTTTACCTGCGACAGCATTTAATACCATAAGTGGAATTAGTTTTTCAGGGTACTGCCGAGGGCCGTAATTATTAGAGCAATGCGTTATTAACGTCGGTAGGCCATAGGTCCGATTAAAAGCACGGACGAAATGATCTGCGGACGCTTTGGAAGCAGAGTAGGGGCTGTTAGGTCTGTAAGGACTCGATTCCGTGAATGAGGGATCTTTCTTACCAAGTGAACCAAACACTTCATCGGTGGAAACATGAAGAAATCTAAAACTGTCCTTTCCGGCTTTGCACAAATGATTCCAGTAGTCCAAGGCCGAAGAGAGTAGACGGGTAGTGCCAATGACATTGGTTTGAAGGAAGGCTTCCGGCTCCAAGATAGAGCGATCTACGTGGCTTTCTGCTGCAAAGTTAACGACAAACTCCGGTTTGAAGTCGCGGAATATTTTTGCGGTCGAAGACTTGTCGGCAATATCTCCTTGGACAAAATAATAATTTGGATGATCGGCTATTGAGGACAAGTTTTCAGGATTGCCTGCGTAAGTTAGCTTATCGAGATTAAGAACGGAATCTCCGTTTGCAATCCTTTGAAGGATAAAGCAGGAGCCGATAAAACCCGCGCCGCCGGTGACTAAAAATTTCATTGTTTATCTAATCTTCCAGTCGAGATCAATAAGCTCCGGAGTGGGAGGATAGGACAACTCTCACAGTCTTAACCAGTAGACTGATGTCCAGCCAGATGTTCCAATTGCGCACATACCAAGCATCCAATCGGACTCGGCGACTGTAGGAGGTATCACTTCGACCGCTTGTCTGCCATAAGCCTGTCATCCCGGGTCTAACCATTGTGTAATCGGAAAAGAAGACGTCATATTTAATGACTTCCTCATCCACGATAGGCCTTGGGCCGACAAGACTCATTTGACCGCGAATGACATTAAAAAGCTGAGGCAATTCATCAAGCGAAGTTTTACGAAGGAATGCTCCGATCTTAGTCACTCTCGGATCATGCTTGAGTTTATGCGTCTCTTCCCACTCTTTTGCCGCTTCAGGGTTGGCACGTAAATATTCTTGTAAGCGCCTGTCGGAGTCGACCACCATTGAGCGGAATTTATAACAGTTGAAATAAATACCGTCTTTACCGATACGCCGATGAGCGTAAAAGGCCGGTCCCGGACTTGAGGCTTTGATGGCAATGGCGATCCCTAAAAGAATCGGTGAAATCGCAATCGTCCCGACGGTTGCGACCGATAGATCGAATGCTCTCTTAAAGAATTGGTTGTACCACCGTGAGAGATTATTTTTAACGGAAATGACGACAAGATTTTCAGAATACAGTCTGTGCATTTCCATATTGGATACAGGCAGCTCCTCCGTTTCCGGTACGAAGGAAATATTCTTAACCAGAGGAAAAATTTCATCAATAAGCGTGTAAAGCCGCCGTTTTTCCATTCTCGGGGCCAGGATCAGGATGTTTTGTACTCCTGTCCGAAGGATAATTCTTGCGGCCTTGTCCGTAGAGCCGAGCCGGGGGTATTTTCCTTCTAGGGCGGTCCCAGAAGTTTTATCATCGATAATTCCTACGACTTTGATTCCAAAAAAGGAGTTTGTCGCGGAATAGTTCAAGACGCGTTTTGCAGTGTCGTCGGATCCGATGATGATCGTCGGTTCTAAAAGGATATTGGCACGGTTACAGAGGTAACGAACAAGAAGGCGAGAGCCGCAAACAAAAACGAAAACGAAGCAGCCTAGGAATGCGATAAAAAGACGAGATACAACAGGAGCCTTACCTGCGATGAACAGAACGACAATCGACACGACGATAGCGTAGATCACCGAATAGAAGGTTCTTCGGATCATTTCTCCAATGGAGAGCAAACGAATATAAGTTCTCCCCCAATGGAGGAAAACCATAAAAATGAGAGGAACAAATAGATAGAAATAAAAATTGTTCAACTCAAACCAATCGTTCTTTCTTTCTAGGAAATCAAGAACAATGTCTCTGCCTCCGACTGCGCACCATTCGGCAATAATAATGGCCACATAATCCGTAGCCAGCAGGAGCAGAGGCTGCAGAGTCGAACTGTACCTGTCGGTGAAAGAGATCGTGGGGTGTGCCATTTATTGCTTAATCGAGATAATTTGAATCAACTAACGACTGAATTTTACTCCGTTGCCTCTTTTTATCGAACAAAAAGCTTTCTTGCCAAAGACTAAAAGGATCGAAAAGCCGAGTTTCACGAGAGTTTTCAAAACAAATCACGCATAAGAAAGGTAAGCGACATCAAATGTCGTTTATTAGGATAAATTCATGCCTATTAGAATAGAACCGAATTATTCGAGAAAAATATGGCAAGTAAAACCAAAGCTAAAACTGCATGGGTCTGCTCAGAGTGCGGTTACGATGCTCCTAAATGGTTCGGGCAATGTCCTTCCTGCAAAGCTTACAACACGATGAAGGAATTCCGGATCGAAGCGGAATCTTCCAACCGTTATGCTCGTGCAGAGCAAGCCGCTTCAGCTTCTGCCGGAAGGGGCAGAGCCGCGCTTGCGGGAACCAGCGACATTCTTGACCTATCAGAAATCGAAGCCAAAGAAAGTCCTCGAATCTTGATCGGATTCAGTGAACTTGAACGTGCGCTCGGCGGAGGCTTTGTCCCCGGTTCCGTAGTGTTAATCGGCGGAGATCCGGGTATCGGTAAATCCACGCTGCTTCTTCAAGCAATGTGCAAAATGGTTGCTCTTGGACAAGTTTGCCTCTATGCGAGCGGCGAAGAGAGTCCGACCCAAGTTGCTCTTCGTGCACAGCGTCTCGGAGTCAATACAAAAGGTTTGAAATTTATCAGCGAAATTCAACTTGAAAAAATCGAGGCCATCATCGAGGAAACAAGTCCTCAATGGGTTGTCATTGACTCGATTCAAACGCTCTTTTCCGAGGATTTAAGTGCGGCGCCGGGTTCCGTTTCTCAGGTTAAAGAGTGTGCTGCTCGATTGACGCGAATCGCCAAGCGCAAGGGCATCGGCGTTATCTTCGTCGGTCACGTCACGAAAGAAGGGGCAATGGCCGGTCCTCGTGTCTTAGAACATATGGTGGACACCGTTCTTTATTTTGAAGGCGATCCTGAATCCAACTACCGTATTCTTCGTGCCTGTAAGAATCGTTTCGGTTCTGTCAACGAAATAGGTGTTTTCGGTATGACAGACAAAGGGTTGCGCGGTGTCAGAAATCCTTCGGCTCTTTTTCTGGCAGAAAGAAGAGAAGGGGTCGCGGGAAGCGTGACCTTCATTAATTTAGAGGGTACGCGCCCGATCCTTATCGAGATTCAAGCTTTGGTTGACAAATCCATGCTCCCGAATCCTAAACGCTTGACCGTCGGTACCGATGCCCAGCGTCTCACGATGCTTCTTGCAATTTTGCATCGTCATGTGACTCTTTCAACCTATGACCAAGATGTTTTTCTGAATGCTGTCGGCGGCATTAAGATCAATGAAACGGCGAGTGACTTAGCTGTGCTTATCGCGATTGTTTCTTCGATGACGAATCAGGCAGTTAGCAGTAAGACGGCGATTTTCGGAGAAGTGGGCTTGGGTGGTGAGATTCGGCCGGTCTCCAGAGGGCAGGAACGTATCAAAGAAGCCTCTAAGTTAGGTTTTACGAGGATCATTGTTCCACTCAAGAACAAAGCGACTGACATTCCGGGTGTTGAGATTATCGGGGTGGATAATCTTAGAGATGCAGTCAAAGTCGTATTCGGATCTTCTCGGGTGTCGCATGATGACGAAAGATATCCCGATGAATAAATAACGGACTGATGCAAAATTTGGCTAAACCGAACTTTGCATCAGCCCAAATAAGAGTGTTGCTAATTTCTCGATATTCAGTTTCTATTTCAGAGCAACCTCCCGGAAATCCATATTGCTGCAGATATAGCGAACTCTAGGTTTCGTATCAACTCCGGCTTTTAGCTTGACAGCTTTGGCGAGGAGCTTTTTCTGTTTTTCAGTGGGCGTGTCAAAATCAACTAAGGTAAGCGCTTTTGCCGGACAGATTTCCACGCAAGCCGGTTCTTTGCCTTTAGCCAGACGATGAGAACATAGCGTACAGTGTTCTGCTTTTCCGGGTTGGGCGTTTTTGGTCGGAGGATTAGACGGTGAAAATAAAGGCTGTTTTTCACCGAAATAACTTGTCTGTTTCTGATCATTGAACATCGGCATTCCATAGGGGCAAGCGGCTAAGCATGCCTTGCAGGCAATACATTTATCCTGATCAATCAGAATCTCTCCGTGAGGTCCTTTGTAAACCGCCTTCATCGGACAAACTTTTAGACAGGCCGGATCCTCGCAGTGCTGGCACGAGGCACGGAAATAATTAATGATGTTTTTCTCTCTATTTTCAACTTTACGGATACGATTCCATTGAATATTCGGTGAGATTTGATTCTCCTGCTTACAGGCAATGAAACAGGCGTGGCAGCCGATACATTCATCGACATTGACAATAATTCCCATTCGACTCATTTTTGGCTCCCAACTTTTTTAACTTCTACATTGACTTCAAAATACGGCGCATATCCGGAGAGGGGATCCCATTGTCTCGGAACGAGTCTTTGCGTGTCTTCTTCACCTTTCCAACCGTACTGAGCGTCTATTGTTCCGGGGGGAACTAGAATCGATACTTCTAAATTTGCCTTAACCGGACCTCCGAAAGGACTGAAGATTTCAACACGATCTCCGTCTGATAAACCTCTCGCAGAAGCATCATTCGGATGCATAGTAATCGTGCTGTACGGTTCGAGTTCTAATAAATAAGGAGCATCCGAACGAGTCTTAGAATGGGTGATGTATGGCTTGCGAGCCCCGTTGATCATTCTTAGATTAAAGCGACCGTCGGGCTGCATCATCGGTTTATAGACCGGCAGACCGTCGAAACCAAATTTTGCACATCGTGTTGAGAAGAGCTCGATCTTGCCCGTAGGCGTATTAAAGCCGGCTTGTCCATCCGGTCTAAGCAGCCCTTTTTCATATTTTTTCGGTTCGTTCTTTCTGCATTCCAGCGAGGAAACCTCAGGCAAAGCAGCCACTGCGGCTTCGTACTCTGCGCCCCAGTCCTTGAGAATGGCGTTGCACGCTTTAACCGGATCTCCGTTAAAAAAGTGCTTCGGATCGTCCAGGATACATCCGAGCTCCAGTGCAATTCGCCAGTCTTCTTTGGCTTCACCCAACGGTTTAACAGGAGTTCTCGGGGCAAATTTTGAACCGTAGACACCGAAAGGAGCATAGCGTTCAAAATTCATTGCCGCCGGAAGGATGAGATCCATGTCTCTGTGGCTTTCTTTTCGATAGAAGTAGTCGGCGCAGAAAGCGAAGTCGAGTTTCTTTAAAGCTTCTTGATACTGCTGGGGCTGCGGCCAAATGAACGAATTGAAACCCCAGCCGCAGAAGGCTTTGATTTTGCCTGTTTCAATATATTCCGGAAGATGATTCGGGTTGTACATGATCATCATGTCATGCCAAAGCGGAACAAAGTCTTTGTCAAGACGTCTGTCCTTCTGAGCTTTGGCGTTCCACCACTTAGCCTCATAGAATTTAGGCTGCAGCCCCATCCCGCAGGCCTGAAGCCCTTTCGGTGAGAGCGGAAAACTAACACCGCCGGGAATATCGATATAACCGAGAATACACGGAATGAGAAGTAAGGCTCGGGCATTGTTGACGCCGTTGGAATTATGGGTCAGGCTTTGAGATGTCAGAGAAAATGAGCCGGGACCGTCGGCGTACATGCGGGCTGCATCAATGATCTTTTGAGCGGGAACTCCGGTAATTTCTTCCGTACGCTCTGGGGTAAAAGACTCACAATAGTTTTTAAGCTCTTCAAAGCCGTGACACCATTTATCAACAAAGTCTTTGTCATAAAGATTTTCTTTGATTAGAACACGAATTATGCCCATTGCCAGAGCTGCATCTGTTCCTACTTTTGGTGCTAAATGAATATCGGCAAACTGGGCGGTTTTCGTGTTTCGGGTATCAATTACGATAATCTTGCAACCGCGTTTTTTGGCTGCGGTCAGAGACTGCCACCATCCAAGCGGGCGCGACCAGACATTGGAGGCTAACACCATGAAAGATTTAGTTTTTGCATTCGGCATGGATCCCTGAGACGGACGCCCCCATGTGAGGATTTCAGCCTGCATACAAGCTGCCCGACAAGCGACCGAGGACTCAGTTCCGAGATGAACTGAGCCAAAGTAACGAGCAAGACGCATAATCGGCGGACGCGGTTCCTTAGGATCGCCGATATAAAACATCACAGCATCAGCACCGTCTTTAGCTTTAATTCTAGTCAGATTTTCGGCAATCATACGATAAGCTTCATCCCAGCTGCAGCGCACAAAACCGGGATCGTCGCTGCCTTTAGGATTAGTTCGCTTCATCGGGTAGAGCAAACGATTCGGGTTGTAAAGTCTCTGAAGAGTGGAGAGCCCCTTGGAGCAGAGGACGTGTCTGGGATTTTCACTCCAATTGCCGATGGACTGAATAATATTTCCGCAAGCTTTAAATTTTATGCCGCATGACGGAACTTGATTGCAGTTGTCACAGATGGAATAACCGGTCCATTCGTCTGAGGAAGTTTCGGCTGCGGCAACTGACTTAAAAATGGCTGTTGAAGGAAGTGAAACGGTACTTAGGATTCCTTTTAAGATCGATCTTCTCTTGAGGGTTTGGGAACACATAATGGCTTTGCCTTCTTGCGGTTATTCCGGGGTGTTGTTTCTAATAAATAACTCTCTCGCAATCTCTCTGAACTTCGGGTAGTCCGGCATTCTTAGAAAGAAGCCGGACCCGAAGAAAAGATTTAAGTTATAGGTTGCTTATTGCTGATTGGCTAACGCGAGATTTCTTTGGCGGCGTTCTCTCCTGCGATTCTGCCAAAAACGAAAACGTCCAGAAGTGCATTTCCGCCGACCCGGTTTGTTCCGTGAATACCACCTGTGATTTCGCCTGCTGCGTACAGACGAGGAATCGGCGTTCCTGTTGCATCTAGAACTTGTGCTTTAGTGTTGGTATTGAGGCCGCCCATCGTGTGGTGGACTGTCATGCCCGTATAGCAGGCCCAGAAGGGTCCCTGAGCAATCTTTCGGGTCAGATTTCGAGGGGCCTTGTGGAAGTCCGGGTCTTCTTTATTTTTAATAAGAACATTGTTATAGCGATCGATGGTCTTTTGAAGCCCTTCAGGATCAACGCCCATTTTCTTAGCAAGTTCTTTAATCGTCGGTGCAGTCCAGGCCTCATCAATGGCAATACCGCGTTCAACTGCTTCATGAACTGCACTGTTGTAAGAGTTGTATTGATTGTTGTCTACGACCGTGTAGGCATAACGCTCCGGGGTTCCGAGAACAGCATCGCGAATTACGTCGCGTCGTGCGCCCTCATCAACAATACGATTTCCGCGTTTGTCAACATAGATGGAGCCGTCAACGTTGGTATTCAAAATGATTTTCAGTTTCTTGCCGGCAGGTGCTCCCGGGGTTGATTGGATGAAATCCATACCGACGAGGTAGCCGCCTATGCGATTAGCAGCAAGCATTACATCTCCGGTGTGGCCGGGAAGGTTATCCGTACCGAGTCCCGCGGTTCTTGGATCATGCAGCTCTCTGAGGTACTGATTGCCGGAGAATCCGCCGGCCGCTAAGACAACTGCCTTATTTGCCTTGATGTTAAGGGTTTTGCCCTTGCTGTTTTGCAGTTTGACACCTACGACATCTCCTGACCAGGGCTGTTCACGGTAGATTTCAACGACGGAATAACCTAATTTAAAAGGAACGTTTCTTTCTTTAAGTGCTTTGCTTAAAACACCTGTATAGCCGATTCCTTTAGGTACGGCAGGGGAGTGAGCTCGAGGATAAAGCCCTCCGAACATCTGATGAACGGTTGGCTTGAATTCCATTCCGAGACCTTCGAGCCAGGTAATCACGCTATAAGCGTTATCACAGAGCACTTTAACTCGGGCCGGATCACCTCTGAAATCGCCGGCGGCCAATGTTTGGGCAGCGTGTTTGGCGGGAGAGTCCTCGATATTCTGTTTCGGCTGACGAACGGGGTCGGCAGCGTTGATCTGGCCTTGAGCTGCCATTGTATTTCCGCCCGCAAAAGGCAATCTTTCGATAATGACGGGCTTTGCACCGTTTTGAGAGGCGAGAAGAGCAGCTGCCATTCCGGCTCCGCCACCGCCTACGACAACGACGTCATAATTTTCATCCCAAACTTCAGGGAGGTAGGGATTTTTCGGAGATTTTTCCTGCGCAAGGGCGGAAAGAGACGAGGCGGCAGCCGTACCGGCGCCAACAAATTTAAAAAGACTTCTTCTGCTAAGTGTCATAGTGTTGCCTCTTGTTTGTGAGGATTGATAAAAAGGAAAAAGAATTTGGAAACTATTGCTTTGAAAAAAATAGGAATTAACTTTGCGAGCGACAAAAATCCCCCTAACCCGTGATGAAGTCACAGTCCGTTAATCAATGAGTCTGATTTAAGTAAGAGAAATTAGTGAGGCTAACTTCTCAGACTAAATATCGACGTGTGAGAGAAACTCTTTGAGCTGCTGAAGGTCTTTAACACCCACTTTTTTGTAGGCGTTGGCTCGATGAGTCTCAACTGTCCTTTCGCTTAGGCCAAGCCTCTGCGCAATTTGGTAGTTCATCAATCCGGCATTAACGCTGTTTAGGATTTGTTTCTCACGCTGGGTAAGGGCATCATAAAATTCCTGATAGCGCACAATCCGGAAATCCTTCTGACGGAACGAAAAATCCCTTTCTACGGCCCGCTCGACGGCTTCAAATAAAATTTCAGATGAAACCGGCTTTTTCAAGATATCAGCAGCCCCGCTGCGGAAAGCAGAGATAGCCATATCTACATCCGCATGAGCAGTCAAAAAGATGATTGGCTGTCGGTAACCTTTATGGGCCAGAATGTCCTGAAACTCCAAACCGTTGACGAGCGGCATTTGGTAATCGAGGATAATGCAGCCGGGAACGTCAGGGTCGTCCTTTTTAAGGAAGCTTCCGGTATCGGAGTAATAGGAAACTAACCAACCGTCGGTTTTCAGCATAAACCGGACTGCATCGCCGAAGCCTTCGTCATCGTCTACGATCCGAATTACTGCTTTTTCCTTATATTGGCTGTTCATTTCATTTCTCCGGATGCCGGTTTCCCAAATGTCAGAAATTGTGCTGGACACCAAAGGCCGTTAGAAGCCGAGTTGCTTTGGCTTCGGCCTCGTCAAACATTCCTGTTCCTCGTGCATATGTTCCTAAAGCGTAAACCAATGTCCTCTTTGAAAGCGGATATTGATACTTAAGGGAAGCGACCCAGCGGTTACCGTCGCGGTCAGCATGTTTTACCGCACTTGTTCCCTGCCATTTTCCCATATTCCATTTGAAGGCTCCGAAAATTCTGCCGCCGGCTAAAGATGTGCTCGCTCCAATAACAAAGGTATCTGATCTAAAACCTTTTTTACTGCCTTTAACAGCAGCAGTCGAACCGAATCCTAAATCCTTAGCATAGAAGGCGTTCGGTCCTCCTCCAAGACTTCTGGAATTCCAAACATGCTGGTAATCAAAATGGACACGGGTGTCACCGAAGGTCTGGTTTATAGCAAAGAAAAGGTTATAAGTCGGATCAGAGTCGGCTCCGTTGTTGACGCCGCTTTGACGGTAATCAATGACCGTAAAAATTGTTCCCAGATTAAATCCTTTATCTTTGTACTGTGCGGATAAGCCATAGTAATGGTTGTTTTTGGCCCACTTGGCTTCGTCAGTTGAAATTCCGTTTGAATATTGCGCCGTGAGCGTAATAGTATTTGTCGGTTTAACTTGATATGTGACGGAATTGTTGAGCATCCCCGAATTAACTAACGATCCGATCAATGCTGCATCAAGATAGTTGCAGGCCATCGGGTTTGCACTCATCTTAGGAAATTGGCCGAAATATCCGGTTGTTCCCATCAGAGAACCGGAGCGTCCGAAACCGAGTTCGCCCCAACGGCCTCCGATAATGAGCAGGGAGTCTCTGTCGAAGAGGACCCCGGCAGTTTGACCCTCGCCGTTGTTAATTTTGAGACCTTGTTCGAGGACGAATTTAACGTAGTTGCCTCCGCCGAGGTCTTCTTGCCCCTTTAAACCCCATCTGCTGGCGGCGTTGCCTCCCGAAATGGCCTGAACTTTGGCGGCTTGACCTTTGCCTTTGGAAACTCCGAAACCGGTGTCAATGACACCATAGACGGAAACTGAGCTGGCAGCGGCTGCTGACATTGCTGCTAAGCAAGTAATTGCTGCGGCACTTTTGATGATTTTGATACTCATGCTGAATTTCTCCTTGTACTCGATGAGAAAATGCAAAAACCATTTGCTTAAAGACTAATGAGCAGCTCACTTAAGTGTCTGGTACTTAAGTAGTTAAAACCGTGAAAATCCTGAGGTCAAAACGACTTGACCATGAGATGATGATCAGACGAAAACAAGGACGGCTGGTTATGAAGCGACTAATTATTTCGATGTTTCTGTTTCTTTTTCTATGGGGCGGAACCGCTTCTGCAGAATACGTTATTGGAATAGGCACAGGAGCCATGTCGGCAAGTCAAAAGTTGTTTTTTGAAGAAACGGCCAAATTTTTGAGAGAAGAATTCGGTGCTAATACGATAGAGCTCAAAGGCCCAATGGCTCTGGGTAAATTAAAGGAGTTAATTCGCACCAAAAAGATTGATTACTTCATTTCTTCTGCCGGTTTTGCTCGACTGTTAGGCGAAGAAGGGGTAAGAGAGTTAGTGATCTATCGACCTGGACCGAACGAGCAGGATCGCAACGAACTTGGATCGACTTTTTTTGTCGCCAAAGATTCAAATATCAAAACGCTCTCAGGAATGAAAGGCAAAAAGTTTATCGCAAATGATCCTAATGCTTTTTACAGTTACGTGGCCCCGCTCGGAGAGATTTCTTACGCAGGTTATGATCCTTCTACGTTTTTTGGTTCAGTTCGTTTTCAATACAGACAACCGCTCGATTTGCTTAAGGCTTTGAAAGATGGAACGGCAGATGTTGCAGCATTACCTAGCTGTTTTTGGGAGAGTCGGTTAATCGATAATCCCGAGCTCGCAAATGCTGTTAAGCCGGCAGCGATAGTCAGTGAACAGCCGTGTTTTCGTTCAACCCGCACTTATCCCAACTGGGTGCTTTCTTCCACGAGATGGGCAGATCCTGCCTTTACAAAGCGGCTCGTAACTTCCCTCCTGGACATGCCGCACCTTAATGACGGTGCTTCCTGGTCAGTGCAAACAGATCTTTCGAGGGTGGACGCGGTTTTCAAGCAACTGAACATGGCCCAATTTTCTGGTGTCAAGCCATGGACTATTCGAGATTTCCTTCAAAAATATTCTTTTTCCGTTTTTATATTTACTATTTTTTTGTTGGCGCTGCTTACATTCACAGGTTTTTTGTACTTTAAATTGAAAATCCGATCGGCTCAGCTCATAAAGACCTTAAAAGAAAAATTTCAGGCGGATCGGGCAATGAGAGAAACTGAAGCGCGCCTTCTCTCTCTTCAAAAAATTACAACAATCGATCATATGAGTTCTATGATCGCCCACGAATTGCCACAGCCTCTTGGAGCTATTTTGGCGTATTCCGAAGGTTTGCTTCGGCTTCAGAAAGCCGGCTCCATAGATAACGAACTTCTTACAGAAATGCTGATAAAGATCGTTTTTCAAACGCGTAAAGCCGAGGAAATCGTGACGTCAGTTCGTTCCTATGCCAAGGAGCAAAAACTGAAAAAATCTCCATTGAGCGTTAACGATGTTGTGTCTGAAGCAGTTAAAGATTTCAAATCTACTTTGCAGGACTATCCGCTTGAGATTGATTTTGAAGGAGACTCTTCGGCTCCGATTTGCAGTTTGGCGCCGCTTGAATTTGAGCTCGCAGTTTTTAATCTTCTAAAAAACGCCAAGGAGGCTTTGAGGACTCAAGGCGCGGATGAACCAAAAGTTTCCATAAAGATCTCTAGCGATGAAACTTATTGTTTTGTCAATATTTCCGATAATGGTGCAGTTATCTCTGATTCGGACTTTGAAAGGATGGGCTCGGTTTTTAAGTCCGGAAAAGCCTCAGGTCTCGGTATCGGGCTATCAATAGTTCGCTCGATTGTTCAAAATCACAATGGTAACTTGGTGATAGAAAGAGGAAAGTACGGAGGTCTGATTTGCAGAATCCGTTTACCCATTTTTAGAGCGGAGTAGAGACTGAGAACTATATGCATCGTTAATCCTTTTCAGATCCTCTCGGACTAAGAAAGAGTTTAAGAAACCACCACTAAGCTAAAATTCAAAGGACATTTGGATGGACGCCGAGTATCAGATACCCCGGCAGTTATGAAAAAAGCCGCCCGAATGAAGGGCGGGCTGAAACTATCTGATTCGATTACTTGCCGGAAAGCTTATTCAAGCGAGCGACCAAAGAAGATTCATCTCCTCTCATCGGACGATGAGTTTCGCTCTTAGACGGTGAAACTGCGGCAGGTTTTTCTTCAATACCGGCTTGAGCATCGGCGTTTGCAAGATTTTCATGCATGATTTCGTCCATGACGGAACCTTTTGCAGGTGTATTCTGTTGTGTCACTGTTTCGTCTCCATTGGATTGCGGTTCGCAGGCAACTCTGCCGTAAGGACCGTAGATATCAGTTCCGGGCTCTGGAACTTTCTCTCCCGGGAACCTCGGGGCGCGGAGTCCATAATAATTCGGGTATGGAGAGGAAGGCAAGAGCAGCATCAGTAAAACCACGAGGTTGAGCAGCGGGATCAGCTGAGCGATCACCCAAAATCCGTTGTGATTTCTGTCGTGGAGCCGACGAACAGTCACCGTGAGGGACGGAAAGAAGATGGCAATACAAAAGATCAGATAAAGACTTCCGAAAATCAAAGCAAGGACGGGATCTTTCGGGAAAACCGGGATGCCGTCCGCCATCGCGTCTTCAGGCACGTCCACGAGTTTTGAAATGAACCAAAACGCCCACAAAATCAAAAGGTTGATAATCGTGAAGGACCAATACTCGGATCGAGAGGCTCGCCCTTGAAACGTAAAGTATTTGCTGAAGCAGTAGCGATACCACTGTAAAAACATTTTTTACTCCTTTGTTATTTACTCATTGTATTGAGGTTAGGGAGGGATTTCTTTTTAAAGCTCCAAAACGTGCAGTCAAAAATCACGTTCAATCTCCTGACTAAATGCAAGGAAAACAATAAAATCTCAAAAAACATTAATGGTGTATCCATGAGAACTATTCAAAAACTTTTCCTTTCAACAGCTCTGGCTGGTTCCGCACTTGTTTTAGTCGGCTGCCAAACCGCTGAGCCCTACGTTTCATATCCTTATGAAGTTACGGCCCAGAATGCACGTATTTTGAAGAGACTCGATGTGAAAGACGTCGCAGTGGATCAAGTGCGTGTTGTTAAAGCCATGGATCTGGAATGTGCCGGGAGCATTATCCCGATTCCTGGTCAGGAAGAATTTAAAACCTTAAACGGAGCTTTCTCGAACTATTGGAGAAACGCCCTGATGGCCGATCTCAACCAAGCCGGAATCCTGAATCAAAAGAATCCTAAGGTCAAAATCTACAATCTGATTGACAGCGTAAAGATTCAGGCTGAACCGACGTTCCTGGCTTGGCGCATCAACATGGAATTGTTCTCCTCTAACGGACACTCAATGAAACTGGATGTGGTGTATAACGCCCCTACCGACGGCTTGAAGAATATGCAGGACGGCTGCCGCAGAGTAGCTTCGACATTGAACAAGGCAGTGAAGTGGTCGGTTCTGAAAGCGATCAGTGATCCCAGGTTTGAAGCGCTGGTTCAGCCCGGACTTGATTTCACACCTTCAATGAAGGCCCAAAGCTTCCAGTCCCTGTTCCTGGGAGAAGACGAGGACGATCGCTGGGTCGATAAAGCTCCGAAGAAGCCGGAAAACTAAAATTAAGAACACTCGGTCTTTAAATTGGGGGGCGGAAGGGCGCCTCCGCAGAAGGGTCAGGGAGTCACTCGGTACTTGTTAAACAGTGGCTTCCAACGCGACGGGTATGCTTCTTTTTGTCTATCCGCAAACCATTGCGCAAATTCACAGACCGCCTTATCTTTTGCATCTTCTTTTCGAATGGCGACAATCATTGTCCACTTTGGTCTGTGCCATCCCGGAAGAAGAGGTACTAAGCGGCTTTCCTCAATTTCTTCTTTGCAGTAAGCGAGAGAAAGGTCAACCGCAATGCCTTCTCCCATGAGAGCGGCTGTTTTACAAGAGAAAGCATCTCCGAGATAACGAAGTTTAAATTCCGGATCCAGGTTAATTCTTTCGTCACCGTGCTCTAATGTCTTTGTAATGGGGTAAATCCTGCTTTCTCTAAGAATTAAGGGGTGAGCTTTTAGTTCATCCAATGATTGGGGAGCTCCGTTTCGTCGAATGTACTCAGGACTTGCAAGCAGCATGTTGTAGCTGAATCCGGCGTCAAAGAGGACCATTTCATCCTCATCGTTTTGGGGCAGGTACGGAAGCATGGCAACATCTGTCTCATTATCTAAAAGGTGCTTATGGTCGCAATCATTGAGGAGCCGTATCTTCAGATTTGGGTGCGCGCTTGCGTATTTATCCATCAACTCGAAGAGATCGTCTCTTGTCATATTCACCGGTAAAGACAAGCGAATCTCAGTCGGCTTTAGGAGAAAATCCTGGACTTTGTATTCGATCTTGTTTTTGGTCCGGAGCAATTCTTTTGCTAACGGCAAGATTTTTTCAGCGCCTTCCGTTAGTTTGAAAGGCCGACAGGAGCGGTCAAAAAGAATAAAACCAAGATCAGATTCAAGCTCTTTTACTATTCTTGAGACAGTTTTCAGATCCATATCCAGTTCGATAGATGTCTTGGATATGTTTTTTGTCACGGCCGTTGTCAAAAAAACTTGCCACGATAAAAGATTTTCTCTTGGCTTCATCACATTAAGTATTTAATTCTCATTTTTTAAGAAGTAATTCCGATGTTAAATCTTCTTGCTTTTGAGTATAGCCATTAAGCTTACTAAGTGAAACAGCCATTCAAGGAGAAATTATGAAGCTAAGATTGAGCCTTATTGTTTCAGCTGTCACGCTTGCGGTCTGCAGTCAAACAGCTGTTTTTGCTAAAGACGGTACATATACCGCAACGACTCTTGGACGAAACGGTGATGTTACAGTACAAGTTAAGATTCTTAACAACAAGATCGAGGATGTAAAAGTTCTCAATTGGAGTGAAACACACCCTGTCGCCGATCTGCCGAAGCTCAAAGTTCCTCAGGATATTGTTAAGTATCAGTCGATCAACGTTAACAACGTTGCCGGAGCAACCTTAACGACATTCGCTATCAAAGCAGCGGTGCAGGACTGCCTCAAACAAGCTGGTTTGAATCCCAAAGATTATGCGAAGGCGGTCCCTCAGCCGAAGAAGGTCGGCGGGAAAGTTGAAGAGAAAACTGATGTCATTGTTGTCGGTGCCGGCGGTGCTGGTCTTTCCGCCGCAGTAGCTGCAGCTCAGCGCGGCCTCAACGTAATAGTCATTGAAAAAGCTCATTTTGCCGGAGGCAATACCTCCGTTTCCGGTGGCTGCTTCAATGCAGCCGATCCTGAAGGTCAGAAACCTATCTCTATGACGGAAGGTCAAAAAGAATCTATCGAGAAACTTCTGGGTGAAAACCCCAAAAATAAACTTCAGGAAAAATTGATAGGTCAAGTTAAACAGCAATGGGATACCTATAAACAGTCAGGTTCAAAGAGCTTGTTTGATAGTCCTGAACTCCATGCTCTTCAAAGCTGGAAAGCAGGAGATTACAAGGCAAACTTAGCTCTCGTTTACAAGCTCACAAAAGAGGCTCCGGCAATCCAAAAAACTTTAGCCGGAATGGGCCTTGTCTGGCAAAAACAACCGACACAATTTGTCGGAGCTTTATGGCCGCGTTCTCACCGCGCAAGCAATTACAAATCCGGTGTAGGCTACATCGATACGTATCTTGACCTCATCAAAGGAGAAAAACTCCCGATCTCTTTCATGATGAGCACGCCGGCAAGTTCCTTAATTACCAAAGACGGAGCAGTGGTCGGAGTTAAGGCTTCGGGACCGGACGGGAAAGACTACACACTTTATGCCTCTAAAGGTGTGATTTTGGCAACTGGCGGTTTTAGCGCAAATGTGAAGATGCGCAATCAGTACGATGAAATTTGGGATAACAAGCTGGACAATCAAGTCAAGACGACCAATATGCCTGCGATTACCGGCGACGGTATTAATATGGCCGTGAAGGCAGGAGCAGGACTCAAGGACATGGGCTATATCCAGCTTCTTCCGACCACTGATCCTGCAACCGGTGCAACTAACCATAAGATTGTGGAGTCGACCAATATCTATGTGAATAAGCAAGGCAACCGTTTCGTAAACGAACAAGGCAGAAGAGACGTGCTTGCAAGGGCTGCCCTTGCCCAGCCTGACCATGTCTTCTATGTTATTGGTACGGAACAAACGTTGTTAAAGGATAAAGAAGGACGAGGGCCATACGGTATCTTGATTTCCGACCTACTTAAACAGAAGAAAGCATTCAAGGCCGATACGCTGGACGAGCTGGCGAAAAAACTTGGCATGAATCCGGATAATCTGAAGCGTACGGTCGCGAAGTGGAACGAATTCTGCAAGACACAGAAGGGTGATGAGTTCGGCCGTATGAGCTGTGAGGAAGGAAACAAGCTTCCCGGCGGTCCGTACTATGCCTCTGTCATGACTCCGTCTGTACACCATACAATGGGCGGCGTGACGATCGACGAAGACACCCGTGTACTCGATAAAAAGGGCAGACCTATTCGCGGTCTTTACGCAGCAGGAGAAATTACCGGCGGTATCCACGGGACGAACCGTGTCGGATGTAATGCGGTTCCCGATGCATTGATTTTCGGTACGATTGCCGGTCGGGAAGTCGGTAAGTAGCGTCCAAGAAATCAAGAGGGCCGGAGTTTTCGGCCCTGCTACATAGGATTAAATACTAAAAAATTAGAAGTTAGATTGAAGCCCCGGAAGTTTGGTGCCTTCTGGGGCTTGTTCTTAATAGTTGAAGGGGTGAAATCGCTTTTTCAGGTCACACTGGTTAAGCAATTTTGAGAACTGTTTCCGGATTCTGCCATAAATAGAAGAAACGAGTTCTGGACTGGTTGTACCAGCGAGGATTATTGAGATACCAGCTGACAGTCTTTTTGAGACCCTCTCCAAGAGAGGTCTTGTTTTGCAATCCGAGAACTGTAAGGGCTGACTCATCTTTAGAGATATCAGATGCGATCAGTGAAGTTGTAACTTCTTCGATCAGTGCCTGGTAGCGACCGACCGGCGGCGGAAGGGCCTCGTTCAAACTATCGCAGATCACGTCAGCTGCTTCAATATTTGACATGGAGGAGGTGGTGCCGGTCAAATGATAGTGTCCGCCGATTTTTCCGTTCTTTTCAACCAAGACAATGGCGTCGACCACGTCTTTGACATAGACGAGGTCAGAAACCTTTTCCTCCGGATTGACAACGGGTATCGTTTCACCTTCAATCGCGCGATAAATGATCATGGAGATCGGACTATCAGGCTGCTGGAAAGGTCCGAATGCGGGCGGTACGAGCAAACTGCTGATCGGAAGGCCGTCTGATGCATAACTGTCCAATAATTTAAGTAAGCCGGCGTACATCTTGCCGTAAGTTCCTAAAAGCTTGTAATGCTCGGAGACAACTACGACAATCTTGTGCAGCTTAGTGTCGGCCATGCCGTTTCGCCATTCTTTGACCGTTTCAAAGAATGTACGAAAATTTTCCAAACTGGATTCTTCTTCCGGGTTTTTAGGGGTTATGCAGAAATAGATCGTATCGGCAGCGGCCATGAGCAACGCCTGACGAATTTCCTCAGGATTGGAAATATCGCAGCGAGCAAAGCTGTGACGGCTTTGCTGCATGAGCTCGGCAATATTGAGCAAGTTTCCGAGACCGGAAAGATTGTCAAAATTGAAGACTTGTTGTCCGTCTTCAATGAGCTGATAAACCAGGTTGGTGCCTATGAAGCCGGCACCGCCAAAGACTGCTGAACGATTGCTCACTTTTTTCTCCTTATTTGTGATTTTAAGTGGGCTTCCCACAATCGCAATTGGTATTTGTCAGTTAGGCTTGACCCTAACTGATGGGGAATAACACGGTATTTGTCCGTTTCACAGAACATCTCGGGATTTCCCTCAATTCATACAAATCATCAAAATATTTCTGAATGACAGTTCAAAAAACTTTCAATCTCTGACGAGAAAGTCGAAGAAAAATACCCAAGGTTACACTATTTGTGCGAGCTAAAACTTTTTATCTTAATGGAAAAGAAAGTTCCGTTAATGAGCACGAAGGGTCACAAGGTAGGCAACGCTGTGATAGGGTGGCGGTGTCTAAATTATTTCTTTCGGAAATCAACAATGCTTAGAAAGATTATGACTGCTACTATTTTAGCCGCGGCTGCGATGGGCGTAAATGCCGAGGATTTTTATCTCAAACCTGTGCCTAAAGGGATGGAAATGAATCTGCCCGTTACCGTTAAGAAGAGTTTCCCAAACGACAAGGCCCGCATCGTTTTCTCAACCATGTCTGAAGCCAAGGACTTGGCTACAGCGCAGAGTGAAGTCAATAAGACCATGGCAGAGGCCCAGCAGTCTGTGAAAGATTTTTCATCAATCGCAAAGATCCGCAACGGAGGATATTACACGCAGCCGATTTA
This sequence comes from Parasutterella sp., assembly GCF_057870745.1. NCBI lineage: Bacteria > Pseudomonadati > Pseudomonadota > Betaproteobacteria > Burkholderiales > Sutterellaceae > Parasutterella > Parasutterella sp. The sequence continues at coordinate 31,346 of NZ_DBMALT010000030.1, forward strand.
TACTAATCCCAAGAAAGGGGAAGCTCCGGTGATTACAGGATGGCGAGCCCGTCAAAACATCATCGTTGAGACAGAAGACGTCAACGGCGTTGCCTCATTGGTCCAGGTCGGACAGCAGGCAAAACTAGTACTTGAAAACGTTTCATATTCTCTAAGTGAGGAAGCGAAAGCTGCTGCACAGGATCAGCTCTCAAAAGATGTGATCGATGCCTTAAATAAGAAGGCTGAATCCATCGCAGTAGCAATGAAAGTTGCGCCTGATGCACTTCGTATTGAAAAGCTGAATTTCAATTCGTTTGATTTCGCACCGGAGGGGGCAGTCTTTGCGGCCAGAGCTATGGGTGCAAACGCTGCTTTTAAGAGTGTGGAGACACCTGTTTTTGAAGCCGGAACATCCAACCTCTCGATGTCGGTGTCAGCTGTCTTGAAGACGGAAGACGCCGAGTAGTTTTAAGCATTCACCGACCATTCACGGCTTGAAACGTATTAATCCAAAGAAATTTGTCTAAAATAGGCCGTTAAAAGGGGAGGGCCGTCCGCCTTCTCCTTTCCGAAAAATAAACCTATTAAGGAGAAAAGGTTTGAAATCAAATTCTTCATATCCCATCCTGGCTAAAGAAGGTTGGGGAATCATCGGCGCCGCGATTTTTATTACGCTGTTAGTATGGTGGCTGATCGGAGGATTCATTTCCTTTATTTTCTTTGTCCTTTTGGTCTTTGTCATACAGTTTTTCCGTGATCCTCCCAGAGCGATCAGTCAGACTCCGCATAGCGTTCTTTCAGGAGCTGACGGAAGAATCTGCAAAGTTCAAAAAGTCGAGAATCCCTACACCGGTAAGGAAGAAATTCTTATTTCGACCTTCATGAATGTGTTCAACATTCACTCCAACCGCAGCCCGATCGGGGGTACTGTTGAGGCTATTTATTACAAACCCGGCAAATTCTTGAATGCCGACCTCGATAAGGCCAGCATGGAAAACGAACGCAACGCCATCATCATCAAGTCTGATGAAGGCCCTGTGATTACCTGCGTTCAGATCGCCGGCTTGATTGCCCGCCGCATTATCTGCCATCTCCATATCGGTCAGGAAGTTACTCGCGGCGAACGCTTCGGTTTTATCCGTTTCGGTTCCCGTGTCGACGTCTACGTTCCTCTCAACTCTGAAGTTCTCGTTTTCGTGGGCCAGAAGGTTCGCGCAGCGGACACCGTCCTTGCTCTCCTGAATCCTCAGGAAGAAGAAAAACCGGAAACTCCGGTCGAAGCTCCCGCTGTTGAAGCCGTAGAAGTGACCGAAGTTGCTGCAACTGCTGACGCTGCTCCTGCTGCCGAAACAAAAACGACAGAAGAGAAGACTCAGCAGCAGGCTTAATCAGAAGGAGAACGCTTAAATGCCTTTACAGCGAGATAAAGCCAAACCGTTTCATGCCCGTCGGAATTTTCGTCCGCATCCTCGCGTGACACCGAAGGCCATCGTTCGCGAACGCATTGATACCGTCCGTAAGAAGGGGATCTATCTGCTTCCGAACTTGTTTACGCTTTCGAGTTTGTTCTCAGGCTTCTATGCCGTCATCATTGCGATGGCAGGCGACTTTGAAAAAGCCGCTATTGCGATTTTCGTGTCCATGATTTTGGACGGCTGTGATGGACGTGTCGCCCGTTTGACTCATACTCAGAGCTCTTTCGGTGTCCAGTTCGACTCTTTAGCCGATATGTGTGCTTTCGGCATGGCGCCGGCGATGGTGGTTTATCAGTGGGCTCTTCACGACTTAGGTCGTTTGGGCTGGGCCGCCGCCTTCGTATACTGCGCCGGTGCGGCACTTCGCCTGGCACGCTTTAATGCCAACGTAGATGTTGTTGACAAAGGCTTCTTCCAGGGTCTTCCTTCTCCTGCGGCCGCTGCTTTAGTAGCAGGTTTTGTTTGGCTTGCGGTTGACCAGAGAATGCCTGTTAACAGCGACTGGCTGCCTTGGCTTGCAATGGTTATTACGGTTTATGCCGGTCTTACCATGGTCTGCAACGCCCCGTTCTACTCCGGCAAGAGCTTCCATTACGGCAAGAGCGTTCCTTTCTGGGTGCTGATTGCTGCTGTGATCCTGTTGTTTGTACTTTCAACAGATCCGGCTCTGATGGTCTTCATCCTTTTCTGCTTGTATGCACTTTCCGGTTTTGCTTACCAGTTCTACCTCTGGTACACAGGTCAGCCGAATCCGGTTATTCCGCATCGTTCTGAAGTGGAATTAGACGAGCCTGCAGATCAGGTTAAATAGGAAATCATTAAGATATTCGTGCACGGCCCGGGGATTTTCCTCGGGCTTTTTTGATGTGCGCTCGGCATGAGCGAACTCTACAGGGTGAAAGTCCCGAAGTGCGGGCGGTGGCGCCAAGCACATAGCCAAAGGCAAGGTCTGAATCGCGAGGTTC
>NZ_DBMALT010000031.1:0-33579 GCF_057870745.1 Parasutterella sp.
TTGCAGTGAAAAAATAAAAGATTTTTACTTTTATTTTTTTTGATTTTCTTACTCTCAAATTCGCACTGTTTTACAACTCTCAAAATCGTATTTGCTTAGCAAAGATTAATCTTGCAGACCCAAGGCAACACCTGGCACAACTTGATCGCCGCGCTGAGTCTCGGATGTCGAAATAAACAGTCGATCCGCAGCGACTTTTTCTTTCTGAATCAAGTAGTTCCTTACGGTTGCAGCTCGGCGGTCGGCCAACTGCTTCAGATCGGCAGTGGCTACACGCTGGTTCTTCATGAGGAAGGCTTTCATCTGCTCAATATCGGCATTCTTTGGTCTGTTCGGCGCAGTCGATTCGCTGTAGAGCTGTTTAATCGCCTTATCGATTTGTGCAGCCGTCAAAACCTTCGCATTCGTCGCGGAAGTTGTGTCGCGATAAATGGCATAACGCATATCTCGCATCAGCAGTTGTTCTTTCAAACCTTCGCCGTCTTCCTTTTCAGAAGCCATACCGATGATTTGAATCTTGATGCCCGGACGATCCTGCATAGCTTTCGCCACGATGTTGAGGGCCTTGATCGTCTTTTCATCTAAACGAGCGCTGCCGCTGGCAAACTGCAGGTTGTTCAAATCCATGTCTTCGCCGCCGAACATCGAGCCGATAAGTGCGAACGGAGCAGTAACGGCTTTACTGATCAGGTTTACAATGACTTTGACAATAATGCCGCCGACCGAGAATTCGGGATCATCTAAGGAGCCCGAGACCGGAATATTCAAATCGATCTGTCCCTGACGATCCTGCAGAAGAGAAACCGCCAAGCCGACCGGTAAAGCGTCCTTCGCATCAGGAACCTGCGAACCGAATTCAAGTTTATTGATCACAAGTGCATTTTCGCTGGTGAGTTTATCTTGATTGATGTCAAAGGCGCCCTTGTAAGTTAACAGACCTTTTTCAATCGGATGACCGGTGAATTTAGCCGAGAACGGAGAGAAGGCCGGCAGCGACAGTGAGGTCACTTCGCCTTTCATCGCGAGTTTGAGCTTCGATTCAAACGGATTGATCGTGCCGGAAATATTCATCGGCGTGCCGTTCAACAGACCCTTCACATCCACGGTGGCATTGCCTTTGGTCGTCGTGGAGTAATTGCTCAAAGAGCCGGCAAGGTTGGAGGCATTGAGCTTGAAAGTAGGCTCAATACTGTTGTCCGTGTAGCGTACACGGCCGTCTGTCAGCGTGATCTTTCCGACATTGATGGCCGGAGCAGAAGATGAGCCGGAACTTGCCTGAGCTTTAGACTGGGGCTTAGAAGCGGCCGGCTTGTCCGTCGTAGCTGCAGGCGCCGGAGCGTTGCTCGGAGTGCCTAAGGAAGCCAAGTTAATGCTTCCGTTTTTGTTCATGACGACATTCACGTTAGGCGACGTAAGCGCAATGGTGCCAAGTGAAATTTGCAGTGGAGAAAGTCCCGAAACACTAATACCGCCAACGGCAAGATTCTTAAGCGAAACAGCTGCTGCGCCTTGTTTGTCTGTCACGTTCAGCGATGCAACATCTGCATTGCCGGTGTAAGAGAAGGAAACGTCTTTGGCTAGATTTAGCTTGAGTTCACCCTTGTTGCTGAACGTACCTTGCGTGACGTGGGCGCTGGAATACTGAGAAATATACGGAGTCAGATCAGCAATGGATAATCCGCTGCTCTGCAGATTCAGATCCATGCTGAAGGGCGTGATAACTATCCCGCCGTTTGCTTGGATATGACCGCCGATAGCGCCGACGGAGGCATCGATAGAAGTCCGAGTGCCGTTTTTACCGTTAATCGGGGCGAGCGAGACATTAACGTTCGTAACCGGACGTTTGAAATTATTGGTGGTATCCGTGAAGTTGATCATTCCGTTGCGGACGCTGACCTTATCAATGTTCCAGGTCCAATCGTTCGGCGTCTTCTTTTCGTCTTCTGGAAGGGTTGCTTTTTCCTTAGCTTCCTTCGCGTCTTGTTTAGCCTGGGCCTTTTGTTCCTTAACGATATGCGTCAGCAGTTGGACCAAATTCAGGCTGTCTTTGTCTCTAATAACAACAACTGAAGGATTATGAATCTGGATTTCTCCAATATCCAGATTCTGGCGGAAGAAAGCAAACTCTTTCAAGTTTGCATCGATCTCTTTGACGCCGATGATTTGATAGGCTTTACCGAGCTCGTCTTCGAGGCCCACGTCTTTCATCTTGACGGTGCCTTTTAGACGCAGATAAGCGTTCTCTTCGCCTTGTTTTTTCTCAAAGTCCAGGTTGAAGGCACAGTCCATTGTGCCCTTGGTAACTTTGACATTCAGAGGAATCGGATTAAAGGAAGCCGCATTCTCCAGGTTTAACCCGGTGACGGTGAAGTTCACTCCGGTTTTTTTGCCTGGTGTAAACGGAACACTCTCGGCATTGATGGCGAAAGGCTCGCCGTTGAAATTGAATTTCAGGTCAGGCGTGATAGGAACGTCGACGTCGTTTTGGAAATTAGAGATGAGGGGCAGGGCAAAGTTAAGGTCGGTAACCTTATCAACCTTGTGTCTGAACTTGTCATCAAGCGTGATTGAAGAGTTCGTCAGCTTGATGTTGCCGATAGAAAACTGCAGCGGCTTGTCATCCTTCTTCTCTTCTTCCGGTGAAGTCGGCATTTCCTGAATGCGTTGGATGATGTCGCTGAAGTTAAAAGTGTCCAGCCCCGTACGGATTACGGTGCTGTTGAGGCCGTCAATCGTGATGTACTGCACCAAAGGAGACAGTTTGAAAAGAGAATCCCACAGAACTTTGGTTTGCAGAGATCCGACGGAAAGCAAAGCCGGCTCTCCGTCTTTTTGGACGTTCAGTCCCTTAACAGAAAACTGCAGTGTGAAAGGATTGAATTTAACTTCCTGCGTTGTGATCGTGCGCCCGACAATCGGTTCGGCGTATTTTTTAAGCGCCCAGTTCACTCCGTAAGGGACACCAAGGAAGCCGCCGGCTGTGTAGGCGGCTGCCAAGGCTCCGATGATTCCGGTTGTTATCCAAAGTTTTTTGCCCATATCGTTCCCTCGCTTAGCGGAATAAAAAGACTTCCGACATAGGCAAAAGTATGACTACTTTGTAAGCTTGATCTCTAAAATTTCGCTCGGATTGTGCACAATGAGATCTGCGCCCCACAGCTCGACAGGCTGCGGTGAACCGAGATATCCCCATTTCACGGCAACCGAGAAAACGTTAGCTTCGTTGGCTGCATCAATATCTCGTTTGTCGTCGCCGGCATAAATGGCCTCAGAAGCTTTCGCGTCAATGCTTTTCAGAGCAAAAAGAATCGGTTCGGGGTTCGGTTTGGAAACTTTGAGCGTGTCCCCGCACACGACCACAGCTGGTTCGAGCTTATGGAATTTGATTAAAGGATGAACAAAGCGGGCGTGCTTGTTGGTAATGATGCCCCAGCTTGCTCCTTGAGCTTTGATGTTGTCAATCATTTTCGGAACGCCTTCAAAAAGATGAGAGTGCTCCGCCATATGGGCTTCGTAATAGTCCAAAAACTCTTTGACCATTTCAGCGTAGCCAGGATCATCCGGGTGGATGCCGAAAGCCGCACCAAGAAGGCCTCGTGCGCCGCTGGATGCGGTTTTGCGAAGCGTCTCAAAGGGGAGGGGCGTCAAACCTCGGACTTCTCGAAGATGATTAGCCGCTGCCGCTAGATCCGGCGCAGAATCCAGCAATGTGCCGTCAAGATCAAATAAATAAACGTTGGGATGTTCGGTCATGACAAAAAGAAAGGGGTCGCAAACGACCCCTTTTTTACAAGTTAATGCAATAGATTACTTGTTGCGTGTGCCCTTAACTTCGATAACGGCACGACGGTTCGGCTGCAGGCATTCGATCAACTGTTTGAATGTCTTGATTTCGCCCTTAGCAGAAGGATTCGGGCAGTTGACGACAGGGTCAGCCTGGCCTTTGCCTTCGGCGTGGATACGAGCAGCAGGAACGCCGTGTTCAGCCAAGAAAGTCTTGACGGCGTCTGCACGACGCTGAGACAGTTTCTGGTTGTAGGCAGCACCGCCGATACGGTCGGCGTAGCCATTGATCATGACAACGTCAAGTGTCAAGCCGGACATACGGCTTGTGAGTTCTGTCAACTTGGCGATGCCTTCGGGTTTCAGAACGGCTTTGTTGAAGGCGAAGAGTGTGTCGGCAGAAAGAGTAACTCTTTCTGCGCCGGCTTCGCACTTAATAATGTCTGTGTCGCACTGGCAGTTCTGGCCAAGAGCGCCCTGGGCTTCTGCCAGAGCAGGAGTCCAATAGCCGGTGCGGACGCACAGGCCGAAATTAGTCATCAATGTTTGGCCGGCTGCCTGAACATAAGGATTAGCAGGGGCATCAGCTGCGCAAACAGCACCGGAAGCAGCTAACGCTACAGAAGCGATAAGCATTCCGAATTTTGTCTTTGTATTCATCATTTTCCTCTTTTGATGCAGTAAAACCACACAACATACGGCAAATTCAGGGATCGGCCGCTATGCATTCCGAGTGTATAACCACCGGTCCGCTAATTAAAATCGTCCCGTAGTATCTCACACACCCTATTCTGCCACGACATGATATTACTTTTTGTAAGTAACTTGCCCCGATCAGGCCTAAGTAATTTTTCCTGTTGTATATTTGCAACAAGGGAACCGCTCACCCAAACCTGATGTACGCATTGTGCTTCAACCGCGTAAATAACGTTTGATAACACATCCAAAACGGGCATAGTTACAAGCTGTGACATGTCAATGACAGCTAGGTCCGCGAGCTTCCCAACTGCAAGGGAGCCCACGTCACAATGCAATTTTAACGCGTTAGCTCCGTTTATTGTTGCCATACGAATAATTTGATTGACCGTGAGCTCCGTCGGGTCTTGAGAAAATCCCTTAGCGATGAGACCTGCCGTCCGCATTTGCTCGAACATGCTCAGAGAGCAGGCGCTCGCTGCACCGTCGGTTCCCAAGGCAACGTTGACGCCGGCCTTTAAAAGTTTGACGACGGGACTTGCGCCGCAGCCGAGCCGCATATTGCTCACGGGACAGTGGACGACGGATGCGCCGCTTTCGGCGAGCAGTTCGATGTCGCGGTCGGAAAGAGCAACACAGTGCACGGCAATCGTCCGTTCATTCAGGCAGCCTAATTTGGCCAAATATTCCACCGGAGAGCACCCGAATTCTTTTATGGCGTTCTGTCTTTCTTCTTCGGTCTCGGAGAGATGAATCTGCCAGGTTGTGTCCAGCTCTTCGGCTAACCGCATGGATGCCTGCAAAGCTTCCGCAGTGACGGAATAGGGAGCATGCGGTGCAATATTGATAGAAAGGCCGGGATCGTCTTTGTGACGTGCGGCGAGTGCTCGGGCGCCGCTCAAAGCATCTTCTTCTCCTTTGTACTCAGCATTCGGGTACTTGATTACAAACGCACCCTGAACGACACGCAGTCCGACTTCTCTCAGCGCTTTGGCAGCAGAATCCGGGAAGAAATACATGTCATGGCACGTCGTTGTACCTCCTCGGAGCATTTCAGCGCCTCCGAGCAGGGCACCGTCATAGACGAATTCCGGACTCATCAGCTGCCCTTCAATGGGCCAAATGCATTTGGTGAGCCAGTTAGGCGTTGTGAGATCAGGGCCCACGCAGCGGAGAAGATTCATGGAAGCATGGGTATGGCAGTTCACAAAGCCTGGCATAACCACGTTATCGGGGAGCTCAAAGACTTCTTTGGCTTCAACGTTCTTGAGATCTGCAGGCGGGATCAGCGCGGCAATTCTTCCGTTTTCAATTGCCAGGCCATAGTTCTCCAGAACTTCAGTGTCGCCCTCAAGCGGAATGATCCAGCGGGGAAGAAGGAGTTTTTCGGTCTGCATATTCTTCTCCTATTAGAAATTAGAGGTTTTTCGGTTGAAACGGCTGAATGGCGTCCAACTCTTCCTTCATTAGCGCCTTTTGCTTTGCCAAATCATAGACCGCCTGCAGCTCGAGCCAAAAGATTTCTTCTAGGCCGAAGTATTTCGAAAGCCGCAGCGCAGTGTCCGGTGTGATAGCGCGCTCTCCGGCAATAATTTGACTCAGGCGCGTCTGAGGAACGTGAATGTCTTTTGCGACTCGGTAAACGGAAAGTTTTAGAGGCTCAAGAAACATGGTCTTGAGAACCATGCCGGGGTGCAATGCTTCCAGATTTTTCATAGTAACGCCTCTCGATAGTATCGGATTACGATAGCACACTAAAAACGATTTATAAGCGTTTTGAGGCACAGAGCTGTTAAGTCCACTAAAATTGACGGGTTATTTTTACAGTCCGTTAGCCCGGACGCATTAAGAAGGATTTGTTAGATGGCTGACAACGACCACAACAACGAAAACGAAAAAGACAAAGAAGAGCAGGAGCAGGACATCTCTGATGAGACCGGTTCTGAGACACTCGAGAATCAGGCTGAAGAGTCCGGCGACGCCGGGGAGGGCGAGAAAAAGAAAAGTCGCTCCCGCAGCCGCCGCGAGAACACGCCTGACTGGAATCTCATTCGCCAGCAGGTAAATAAGGCCGAGCCGATTTCTCTGGAAGATGAAATGAAGCGCTCCTACCTTGATTACGCGATGAGCGTGATCATGGGCCGAGCACTGCCCGACGTGCGTGACGGTTTAAAACCCGTTCACCGTCGTGTGCTCTTCGCGATGTTCGAATTGAACAACATGTGGAACACACAGCATAAGAAGTCTGCTCGTGTGGTCGGTGACGTGATCGGTAAGTACCATCCTCACGGTGACGCCGCAGCTTACGAAACAATCGTTCGTATGGCTCAGGACTTTTCCATGCGTTATCCGTTGGTCGACGGCCAGGGCAACTTCGGTTCTGTCGACGGTGACGGCGCCGCTGCTATGCGTTACACCGAAGTTCGTTTGAAGAAGCTTTCTTCCGAAATGCTCCGCGGTCTGGATGAAGACGCAGTTGATTTCGCTCCGAACTACGACGGCACGCAGAAAGAGCCGACCGTTCTTCCGACAGTGTTCCCAGAGCTTCTGATCAATGGCTCCGCCGGTATCGCGGTCGGTATGGCAACGAACATTCCTCCGCACAACCTGCGTGAAACCGTGAACGCCTGCTTGCTGGTGCTTCGTAACCCTGAATGCACCATCGACGAAATTATTAAAGTCATGCCGGCTCCGGACTTCCCCACAGGCGGCATTCTTTACGGTTTGTCCGATGTCCATGAGGCCTATCGCACCGGCCGAGGCAAAGCGATTATTCGTGCCAAGACCCACATTGAAGAATGGGACAACGGCAACCGCGAATCCATCATCATCGACGAGATTCCGTATCAGGTCAACAAGCGTCTGCTCCTTGAGAAGATCGCTCAGCTCGTCGCTGAAAAGAAAATTGACGGCATGTCCTTCGTTCGCGACGAATCCGATAAGAACGGTATGCGCGGCGTGATCGAACTGAAGCGCGGCGCCAATGCCAATGTCGTTCTGAACCTTCTTTATAAGAACACCCAGCTGCAGGACAGCTTCGGTATCAACCTGGTGGCGCTTGTCAACGGCCAGCCGAAACAGCTCAACATCAAAGAAATCCTAGTTGAGTTCTTAAGCTTCCGCCGTGAAGTCGTGACTCGCGTCACGATGTTCCGCCGCGATAAAGCTCGCGCCCGCGTGTACCTGGTTGAAGGTCAGGCAATCGCGCTGGCGAACCTTGATGACTTCATCAACATCATCCGTACTTCTGCCAACGCCAAGATTGCCGAGGAAAGACTGCTGGAGCGCGAATGGCCGGCTCATGAAGCCGCCGAGATGATCAAGCGCGCCAACCTTGATAAGAAATTCCTGCGTCCCGAAGACGAAGACATGACGCTCGGCCTCACGGATCAGGAAACCTACCGCTTAAGTTCCATGCAGGCTAAGAACATTCTTCAGATGCGCCTGCAGAGCCTGACCGGCTTGGAACAGGAAAAGATTCACGCAGAATATAAAGAACTCGTGGACACTATTATTGATTTGACCGACATTCTGGCGAAGCCCGAACGCGTCACCGCGATCATTGCCGACAGCCTTGAAACCGTTGCAGCCGAATTCGGCGACGAAAGAAAGACTCAGATTGTTGCCAATGCAGAAAACGTCAAGACAAAAGACCTGATCCCGCTGAGAGAAATGGTCGTAACCCTGACGGATACCGGCTACATCAAGAGCCAGGCTTCGATCGAATACCGCGCTCAGAAACGCGGCGGTCAGGGCAAACGCGCCGCCCAAATGAAGGAAGGCGACATTATTAATCAGCTGTTTGTGGCTACAACGCACGACGTGCTGCTGTGCTTCACCAACAAGGGCCGTCTGCACTGGCTCAACGTTTGGGATGTGCCCGAGGGTTCTTCCTCTTCCAAGGGGCGTCCGATCGTCAATATGCTTGAACTCACGGATGACGAAAAAGTCACTGCCGTTCTGCCGATCTCCGATGAGGATTACGCCAAAGATCTCTATATCTTCATGGCCACTGCTGACGGTACGGTCAAGAAGACACCGATCGGCGACTTCAAGAACCAGAGAAGAGCCGGTATCAACGCCATCAATCTGCTTGAAGGCGACGTTCTGGTCGGTGCTGCCGTGACCGACGGCAAGCATGATGTCATGCTCTTTAGCGACAACGGCAAAGTTGTCCGCTTCTCCGAAGATGAAGTTCGCGCCATGGGCCGTGCCGCAACCGGCGTTCGCGGTATGAGACTCGATGAAGGCCAGAAGGTCATTTCCATGCTGGTCTGCGGCGATGACGAAGACGTGACGGTTCTGACCGCTACTGAGTTCGGCTACGGCAAACGTTCTCCGCTGGCTGAGTACACACGTCACGGCCGCGGCACGAAGGGCATTATTTCGATCCAGACGACCGAGAGAAACGGCAAGGTCGTTTCCGCACTCCTCGTAAAAGAAAACGACGAAATCATTCTGCTGACCTCTACCGGCAAGCTGGTTCGTACCCGTGTCAACGAGATCCGCGTCCTCGGCCGCAACACTCAGGGCGTGACACTCATCTCGATGGAAGAAGGCACCAAGCTCGTAGGTCTTGAGCGCGTGACCGAAAACGATGACGGAGACAATGCTTCCGATAATGCAGCGGTTGAAGCCGAAGTGGTCTCGGAAACGGAGGCAGAAGAAGCCGAACTCGAAGCAAAAGACGAGGCCATCCTCAAGGAAGAAGAAAATGACGAGAATCTTTAATTTTGCGGCCGGCCCTTCGGCCATGCCTTTGCCTGTGCTTGAACAGGCAGCCTCGGAAATGACCGACTGGCACGGTGTCGGATACTCCATTCTGGAGATGAGCCACCGCAGCAAAGAATTCATGGGCATTTATCGCGAAACCGTGGAAATGCTTCGTGAGCTCTACGGTATTCCCGAAGAATATGAAGTCATGTTCGTTCAGGGCGGCGGCCATCTGCAGTTTGCCATGATCCCGCTGAATTTTGCAGTGGGCGGAATCGGCAACTACGCCGTGGACGGCGTTTGGAGCCGCAAAGCTTTTAACGAAGCACAGAAGATCGGCGAGGCTGCCGAAGTTGCCTGCACTGAACTCAGAGCCCCTCGTCAGGACGAACTCGCAGTCACCGACGGCGCTGCTTATCTGTATTACTGCTCCAACGAAACGGTCAACGGCATTCGTTACTGGTATCGCCCGGAAGTCAATGTTCCCTTGATTGCCGATATGTCCAGTGACTTCCTGTCTCAGCCGGTCGATATTTCTAAGTACGGTCTGATCTTTGCCGGTGCTCAGAAGAACTTCGGTCCAGCCGGTCTCACGGTCGTGATCGCCCGAAAGGATCTTTTAGGCCGCGCCGAGTCGACAACGCCGACCATGCTCGACTATCAGACCTATGCGAACTTCGAATCGATGTACAACACACCGCCGACCTTTGCGATCTACATTTCGCACTTGGTCTGCAAGTGGCTGCTTGCCGAAGGCGGCGTCAAGGAAATGGAGAGACGCTCCATTCTGAAGAGTCAGAAGATTTACGACGCGATCGATAACTCGGACGGTTTCTACTACAACAACATTGAAAAGCGGTCCCGCTCCCGCATGAACGTGGTCTTCAATCTGAAGAACGAAGAGCTCAATCAGCTCTTCATTGAAGAAGCGCTTCAGAAGGGCCTGGCCAACATCAAGGGCCATAGAATCGTCGGCGGCATGCGTGCTTCGCTCTACAACGCGGTCAGCGTGGAAGCCGCAGAAGCTCTGGCCGATTACATGAAGGCTTTTGCCGAACGTCACAGCTAAGAGCCGAGCCATGTCTGTCAACGAAGAACTGCTTCCTCTTCGTAATAAGATCGACGGGCTCGATTCCGAGCTCGTCCGCCTGCTCAACGAGCGGGCGGAGGTCGCCAAAGAAATCGGCGAGATCAAGGCTCGGGCCGGTCTCCCGGTTTACCGACCCGAACGCGAAGCGGAAGTTTTAAGAAAGATCTGCGGTAAAAACGAAGGGCCTCTGCCCAATGAATCTTTAGTGGCCATCTGGCGTGAGGTCATGTGCGCCTGCCGCGGCCTTGAGTCCGAACTGAAAGTGGCTTACCTCGGTCCTCGCGGAACGTTCAGCGAACAGGCGATGATTCGTCAGTTCGGCTCCGGTGTGGTCGGAATGCCCTCTGGCAGTATCGAAGAGGTCTTTAGAAAGGTTGAGTCCGGTGATGCCGCCTACGGTATTGTTCCGATAGAGAACTCCACCGAAGGGGCGGTCAACCGCACCATGGACTATCTGCTGAAGACATCGCTCTTCATCGTAGGCGAATGTTCCATTCCGATTCAGCACAACTTGATGACGCGCTCCGGCACGATGGAAGGCATCACTCGCGTCTATTCGCACCCTCAGTCTCTCGGACAATGCGTCCAGTGGCTCAATCGCAATGTGCCTTCTTTAGAAAGACTGACTGCTGAGAGCAACGGAGAGGCTGCGCGTTTGGCTTCCGAGAATCCGGCTTATGCGGCGATTGCCGGTGAAGTCGCGGCAAAGATTTTCGGGCTGCAGATTGTGGCGGCCAATATTCAGGACTCCAACACCAACCGTACGCGTTTCCTGATCTTAGGCCGCGAGCCTGCCGAGCCTTCCGCTAATCCGCAGGAAGATAAGACCTCCCTGATTTTCTCCGTGCCGCATCGAGCCGGTTCGCTTTATCAGGCTTTAAAGCCGTTCGATGATTTCGGTGTGTCCATGATGAGACTGGACTCACGCCCTGCTAAGCGCGGAACGTGGGAATATTTCTTCTACACCGACATTGAGGGCAACATGAGCGAGCCCAAGATTCGAGAAGCTCTGGAGATTTTCCGTGAAGGCTGTGCCTCTCTGAAATGTCTGGGTTCTTATCCGACGGAGAAGAATTTTCGCCGAGCAGATACTAAAGGATCAAATTTATGACCGAAACAACAATTACCACACCTTCTTGGGTGCAGGCTTTAGATAAATATGTTGCAAGCAAACCGATTGAAGACGTTGCGGCTGATTTAGGTCTAAAACCTGAAGAAATCATCATGCTGGTCGCCAACGAGAACCCGAACGGTATGAGTTCTAAGGTTAAAGAGGCGGTTGCAACTGCCGCGTTGAATCTCAACCGTTATCCGGATGCCGACGCCTATCATCTTCAGAAAGCCATCGCAGAAAAATACGGCGTGCCGCAGGATTGGGTTGTGATCGGCAGCGGCTCGAGCGAATTGTTGGGTTTGGCCGCCGAGACCGTTTTGTCCGAAGGTACAACGGCGATTTATCCGCAGTATTCTTTCTCGCTGTATCCGATGGTTGCTCGCTTGTGCGGAGCCGAGACGATTGAAATTCCGTCAACGGGAGACTTCAACGCCGACCTCGACGCAATGGCTGACGCCGTGGATGAGCGCACCCGTTTGATCTTCTTAACGAATCCGAACAACCCGACGGGAACCTACCTTGCCGAGAAAGACATTCTCGACTTCCTGGATAAGATTCCGCCGACGGTGATGGTCTTGTTTGACGAAGCTTATGTCGAGTTTCTCGAGCCCGCACTGCGCTGTGACTCAATGGAAATCGTTCGTCTGCACCCGAATGTGATGGTCGCACGCACTTTCTCCAAGGCTTACGGTTTGGCAGGTGCTCGCGTCGGTTACGGTATCGCTCAGCCGGGACTGCTTTCCATGCTGAACCGCGTTCGTCATCCGTTCAACGTGAATGATCTTTCTCAGATTGCGGCTCTGGCTGCCCTGCAGGATCAGGAGTTTGTCGAGAAGACTCTGGAGGTCAACCGCAAAGGCATCAAGTTCCTTTCCGAGGCTTTTGATGCACTGGGACTCCCGTACATGGGCCTGCACGCTAACTTCATTACCGTCAAAGTCGGACCGCATGCCGACGATATCGTTCAGTACCTGCTGAAAAAAGGCATTATCGTTCGCCGCATGAAGTCTTATGACTTGCCGGAATGGATCCGCGTGTCTGTCGGGACGCCCGAACAGAACGAACGCTTCCTGGAAGTTCTGAAAGAAGCATTAGCTAAGTTCGAGGAGACATCTGCATGAAAATGGCAGTGATCGGCTGCGGCCTCATCGGCGGATCGATGGCGCTCAGTTGGAAAAGAGCCAGGATTGTCGACGAAGTGATTGCTTTCGGACACAATCCGGCCACTCTGCAGAAGGCTTTGGATAAAGGCGCAGCAGATACCGTGACGACTTCGATGGAAGAGGCCGTCAAAGATGCGGACATCGTTGTCAGCGCCGTTCCCGTGGAGGCGATGGAATCCGTTTTTACGGAAATGGCTCCGTTCCTTAAGTCTGATGCCGTGGTTACTGATGTCGGATCTACCCGTCAAACCGTGATTGCGGCTGCGCGCAAAGGACTCGGCGATAAGTTTCATCAGTACGCCCCGGCACATCCCATTGCCGGCGGCGAAATGCCGGGCGTGGATTATGCGTCTGCCGATCTTTTTGACGAAAAAGTCGTCATCTCGACGCCGGATGAAGGAATGGATCCGAAGGTCGTTACCTTCATCGAAGAGGCGTGGCGTAAGGCCGGCGCACGCGTGCAGGCTATGAGCCCGCTCCAGCATGACCTGACGTTTGCCTCTGTCAGCCATTTGCCCCATGTCCTGGCTTATGCCTTGGTAGACATGATCGCGAGAGAAGAAAACGCCCAAGAAAAACTCAAGATGGCCGGCGCCGGTTTCAGAGATTTCACGCGTATTGCTTCGAGTTCTCCGGTGATGTGGCGCGACATCTGCCTGTCCAATCGCGAAGCGTTGTCTCACGAGCTCAAACGCTATCGTGCTTCTTTGGACACACTTCAAAAATATATTGATGAGTCCGACGGAAAGGCTTTGGAAAGCGTTTTTGAAAACGCCGTCAGAAACCGTCGCGGCTTAGTCTTCCCCGGAAAATAAGGATAACAACGATGGAAGAAATTTTAAAACTTGATCCGATTATGAAGGTCGGAGGCTCGGTGGACTTACCGGGCTCTAAAAGCATCTCTAACCGAGCACTGCTTTTAGCGGCACTGTCCGAAGGGACAACCGAATTAAATAATTTGCTGGTCGCCGAAGATACGGAAATGATGATCGGCGCACTGGAGACGCTCGGTGTCAAACTCGAAGTTTCCAACGACGGCACAGAAGTGAAAGTGGAAGGCTGCGGCGGCAACTTCCCTGTGAAGAAGGCTGATCTTTTTCTCGGGAATGCCGGTACCGCTATGCGTCCGTTGTCTTCCTCTTTGGCGTTCAGTGGCGGCGAATACGTATTGGACGGCGTCGCTAGAATGCGTCAGCGCCCGATCGCCCATCTTGTAGAAGCATTGAATTCTGTCGGCGGCCGCCTCTCTTATCTCGGAGAGCCGGGATTCCCGCCGATCAAGATTGAACCGGCAACCAGGATTAATAGCGACATTGTCCATGTTCGCGGCGATGTTTCCAGTCAGTTCGTTTCCGGTCTGCTGATGGCCGCTCCGCTGATTGCTCCGGAACAGGGTTTGAGAATCCGCATTGACGGAGAGCTGATCAGCTCTCCGTACGTCTCACTGACGTGCCGCCTGATGGAACGCTTCGGTGTTGAGGTAAAAACTTCCGAAAAAGACTTCCTTGTGCCTCGTACTCCGTACAAAGCACCCGGCGTTTTTGAAGTAGAAGCCGATGCTTCGAGTGCTTCATACTTCCTGGCTCTCGGTGCGCTCGTCGGTCCCCTCAAAATTAACGGTATCGGAGCCGACAGCGTCCAGGGCGATGCAGCCTTCGTCGAATATCTTGTGAAGATGGGCGCCGCGGTGACCCGCGGAGAGAACTGGATCAAGACCGGTCCGAGCCGCTACGGTCATAAACTGCACGGTCTGCAGGCCGATGTTCGTCCGATTCCGGATGCAGCGATGACGTTTGCCGCCATGGCACCGATGTGCGAAGGTCCGACAATCCTTCGAGGCATCTCCAGCTGGAGAGTCAAAGAGACCGATCGTATTGCCGCAATGCGCAACGAGCTTACCAAAGTCGGCTGCAGAGTGGAAAGCACGGACGACATGATCAAAATTACGCCGCCTGTAAAACTCAGAAGCGCTGTTTTTGATACCTACAAGGACCATCGCATGGCGATGTGTATGTCCCTGATTGCTGCAGGAGGCGTGCCCGTTGAGATTCGTGATCCGAACTGCGTGAGAAAAACATTCCCCGATTACTTTGAACGTTTGGCCGGCGTTGTGGAGAAATAATGAGTCAAGTTGATGTCATCGCGATTGACGGACCGGTAGCTTCCGGAAAAGGAAGCGTTTCTTCCGGCGTTGCCAAGGCTTTGGATTTTCATGTGCTGGACAGCGGCGCGCTCTATCGTCTGACGGCTCTGGCCTGCATGAACCAGTGTGTGGATTTGAGCGACGCTGCTGCGGCGGAAAAGGTCGCCCAGTCACTTAACCCGTTGTTTAAGGACGGAAAAATCTATCTGGAAGGCAAAGAGGTTACCGATGCAATCCGTACGGAAGAAGTCGGATTGAATGCAAGCAAAATTGCTGCTTATCCAGGCGTCAGAAAAGCTTTATTTGAACTGCAGAGAAGATCTGCAGTTGCACCCGGCCTTGTGGCTGACGGCCGCGACATGGGAAGCGTGGTTTTTCCCGAAGCTCGGCTGAAAATCTTTTTAACAGCATCGGCTGAGTCGCGTGCAAAAAGACGCTATAACCAGTTGAAAGAAAAAGGAATCTCAAGTAATATTGACGACCTCGTTTCCGACTTGAAGGATCGTGACAGACGTGATATGGAGCGATCTGTGGCACCTTTGAAGCCGGCAGAGGGCGCGCGAATCCTCGATTCGTCCAGCCTTACTCTGCAGGAAACGATCGATCTGGTTCTCGCCTGGTACCGCGAGAGCAAGGCTTGAAAAAGCCTCTTTACCGTGCCCCTGACGCCCATCCGGTCGTCGGGAATTTTTAACCCGTTCTGATTATTTTTATTAGAGCAAACAGTTATTTACATGACCAACACTACTACCAAGCCTACCGAATCCTTTGCCGATTTGTTCGCAGAAAGCCTTGCTAAACAGGAAATGAAGCAGGGTGAAGTTATCCCCGCAGAAGTCGTCCGCGTTGACTACAACTACGTCGTTGTTAACGCCGGCCTCAAGAGCGAATCCTTCATTCCTATCGAAGAATTCAAGAACGACCGCGGCGAAGTCGACGTTAAGGTTGGCGATTTCGTTTCCGTTGCTATCGAAAGCCTCGAAAACGGATATGGCGACACAGTCCTGTCCCGCGATAAGGCCAAGCGCCTGGCTGCCTGGATGAACCTCGAGAAAGCCCTCGAAACCGGCGAACTCGTTACTGGTACTGTTACCGGCAAGGTTAAGGGCGGCTTGACTGTGATGACCAACGGCATCCGTGCATTCCTGCCGGGTTCTTTGGTTGACACACGTCCCGTTAAGGACACAACGCCCTACGAAGGCAAGACCATGGAATTCAAGGTCATCAAGCTTGACCGCAAACGCAACAACGTCGTTCTTTCTCGTCGCGCTGTTGTCGAAGCTTCCATGGGCGAAGAAAGAGCCAAACTCCTTGAAACACTCAAGGAAGGCGCTATCGTCAAGGGTATCGTTAAGAACATCACTGACTACGGTGCATTCGTTGACCTCGGCGGTATCGACGGTCTTCTGCACATCACCGACCTCGCATGGCGCCGCGTTCGTCATCCGAGCGAAGTCCTCGAACAGGGTCAGGAAATCACCGCTAAGGTTCTGAAGTTCGATCAGGAAAAGAACCGTGTTTCTCTCGGTATCAAACAGCTCGGCGAAGATCCTTGGATTGGCATCGCCCGCCGTTACCCGCAGGGCACACGTCTCTTCGGTAAGGTCACCAACATCACCGACTACGGTGCTTTCGTTGAAATCGAAGCCGGTATCGAAGGTCTTGTCCACGTTTCCGAAATGGATTGGACAAACAAGAACGTTGATCCGAAGAAAGTCGTTCAGCTTGGCGAAGAAGTTGAAGTCATGGTCCTCGAAATCGACGAAGAACGTCGTCGTATCTCCCTCGGCATGAAGCAGTGCAAACCCAATCCTTGGGAAGAATTTGCCGCTACACACCAGAAGGGCGACACAGTTAAAGGCCAGATCAAGTCCATCACCGACTTCGGTGTTTTCATCGGCCTTGAAGGCGGCATCGACGGTCTCGTTCACCTCTCCGACCTGTCCTGGACAGAACCCGGTGAAGAAGCCGTTCGCAAGTACAAGAAGGGCGAAGAACTCGAAGCAGTTGTTCTCTCTATCGACGTGGAACGTGAACGTATCTCCCTCGGTGTTAAGCAGATGAGCGGTGACCCGTTCAACAACTTCTGCTCCACACACGAAAAGGGCTCCGTTGTCACCGGTAAAGTGAAGTCCGTTGAAGCCAAGGGTGCTGTTATCGACCTCGGTAACGACACAGAAGGCTATCTGCGCGCCAGCGAAATCGGTCCGGACCGTGTTGAAGACGCTCGCAATGTTCTGAAAGAAGGCGATGAAGTTACAGCCGCGATCACCAACATCGATCGCAAAGCTCGCTCCATCCAGCTGTCCATTCGTGCTAAAGACCAGGCTGAAACTCGTGAAGCCATGGCTAAGATGGAAGAAGACGCCCAGGCCGGTACAACCAACCTCGGCGCTCTCCTGAGAGCTAAGCTCGAACAGAACAAATAATTTATAGCGAGGTTGCAATGACTAAGTCAGAACTCATTGCGCTGCTTGCCGCTGATCCGGCAGTCATCGGAAATCATCTGACCGCTCGCGATGTTGACGATGCTGTTAATTCGATTCTGAATGCTATGACTGCCGCGTTAGCACAAGGCAGCCGGATTGAAATCCGTGGCTTTGGAAGCTTTTCGCTCAATTACCGTCCGCCTCGTGTGGGCCGTAATCCGAAGAGCGGAGATACTGTCGAAGTTCCCGCCAAGATCGTGCCTCACTTCAAGGCCGGTAAGGAAATGCGTGAACGCGTAGACAAGTTGGCTGACGATTAGTCTCGGCTCGGCATAAGTTAGTTGCCCAGGCCCGGTTGTGTAAGCAACCGGGCCGCTTTTTTTCGGTTCTGACGCAATGAGTTGTTCTAGGACAAGGCATTTGCGAATACAATGGATTATTTTTAGAGAAAGCTGCAGGTTATCCTATGGTTTTTGAGCTTTGGTACCTTATATTGGTTCCGCTTCTTTTCGCGGCCGGCTGGTTTGCCCGTTCATTCGACATCAAAGAAAAACAGACGATCGCCAACGAAAAAGACACGCTGTACAAAGGCGTGGACCTTCTTCTCAGCAATAAACAGGACCAGGCCATTGATGCCTTTATCAATCTGGTCAAACTCGATCCGGATACGGTTGAAATGCATTTTTCTCTTGCGGGGCTTTTCCGCCGCCGCGGAGAATTTGACCGCGCAATCAAGATTCATAACGTCTTGGTTAACCGTGAAGATCTGCCGAAGAAGATTCGTTCCAGAGCCCTCTATGAATTGGGCGAAGACTACCTGAAGGCCGGTCTTTGGGATCGCGCCGAAGAGTGCTTCTTAAAGCTTTCTGACACCAGTGAGAGCTATAAAACGATTGCTCGCAAGGAACTTCTGCATATCTACGAAACGGAAAAAGAATGGCAGAAGGCCATTGACGAGGCCAACATTATTCAGCGTCAAAGCGGTGAAGATCAAAGCACGCGTATCGCACAGCTTTACTGCGAACTGACGCAGCAAAATCTCTACTTTAAGAATTTCAAGGGTGCGGCTGAAGCACTCGAAAAAGCCCTTAAAGTAGATCCCAACAATAAGCGCGCCCTGATTATCAAGGGCAAGATGCTCAAGGCAAAGGGCGATATCGACGGTGCCCTGGCGACATGGAAACAAGTCGGTCAGATTTCTCCTGTCTATGGAACGCTTGTTGTCGAACAGATTGCTTCTCTGCTTCTTGAAGCCGGACGCAAAGAAGAGGCCGTTAAATATTTGGAAGACTTGTTTAAGGACGGCTCTACCACCGATGAAGTCGATACCGCAGGTATTCTGCTCGGTAAAGCCGGCAACTCTAAGGAAGCCATTACGCTGATCCAGGAACATCTGAAGACTCAGCCGACCTTGGTGGCCTTTTACCGTTTAATCGATCTGCGTTTGGCCAATGAGCCTGAAAACGAATCGCTAAAGCAGTTGCATGGTTTATTGAAGAATATGCTCAGTAAAGCGGTTCGTTACAAGTGCACAAAATGCGGCTTTGCGACCCGTAAATTCCTGTGGAGATGCCCCGGATGTCATCAGTGGGAAACCTTCCCGCCGGTCCGTCAGGAAAACCTTTCAGGAAAGTAACAGGCTCGCTTGCAACCGCATAATTTGAAACAATTTCATCCAAATTTTGCGGAGCATGGCAGCATGCAATAAATGATAATTAGAGATGAAATAACAACACTTATCCAGGGATTGATCAGTAAATATGTTTAAAAGAATAGGTTTATTCCTCCTGACCAACGTAGCCGTTTTGGTTGTACTCGGAGTTGTTCTCAACATTGTTTCTGCCGTTTTCGGAATCAACTTCTCTAATGTTGCCGGGAAAGGCCAGAGCTATGGGACACTTCTGATATTTGCGGCGATTGTCGGTTTCAGCGGTTCCATCATCTCTTTGCTCATGAGCAAGACGATTGCCAAATCGACGATGGGCGTGCAGATGATTAACGTCAATCATCCGAGCACCAAACTCGAGGCTTGGCTCGTTGACACCGTTCACCATCACTCTCAGAAAGCCGGTATCCCGATGCCGGAAGTCGGTATCTATGAAGGCGAAGCCAATGCTTTCGCAACCGGCGCAACAAAGAATTCTTCCATGGTGGCTGTTTCCACAGGTCTTCTTTCCAGCATGAACAAAGAAGAAGTGGAGGCTGTCCTGGCACATGAGATCGCTCACGTTGCTAACGGCGACATGGTGACCATGACATTGATTCAGGGTGTCACCAACACCTTCGTCGTTTTCCTGTCTCGTATTATCGGTAACTTCGTGGACCGCGGCATTCTCCGCAACGAGGATGATGCTCCCGGTGTCGGTTACTACGTGACTTCCTTCATCCTTGACTTGGTTCTTGGTTTCCTGGCTTCCATGGTTGTGGCCGCTTTCTCCCGTCATCGCGAATTCAGAGCCGATGCCGGTGCCGCAAAGATCATGGGTAGCTCGACTCCGATGATCAACGCCCTGGCTCGTTTGGGCGGTGTTCCGACCGAAGAGCTTCCGGGGGCTGTCAAGGGTTTCGGTATCGCCGGTTCTATCGGCCAGCTGCTCGCTACGCATCCTTCCATTGAAGATCGTATCGCAGCTCTGCGCACACAGAACGCTCATTAATTGACAGACTGATTTCCAATCAAAAAGCCGCCGCAAGGCGGTTTTTTGTTACCCGTGTTGTCTCGTAGGGAACGGAATCGGGCTTTTTAGCAATCGTCGGAATGCTCAAAATTTGCCAATGGAACGACGATCTTTTCTCCTGAAGGAAGATCAACTTGCAGCGAGAGCTTTCCGCCAAGAATGTTCACGTATCTCACGAGATCGGACAATTTGACGTCCAAGGCGTTTCTTTCAATTTTGCTCACGGCAGACTGAGAGAGCTGAAGCTTCCTTGCGACTTCTTGTTGAGTCAAGTTCTGCTCGTATCGAAGTCTTGAGACGGCACACTGCAAAGACATCTGTCTAAATTCTGCTTTAACTTTCTTTCGGAAGGCCGGAGTTTGTGCGGAGAGATATTCTTCTAATGTAGTCATGTTCGATGCTGGCGGCAAATGAATTTTCGATAGCACATGCGAACTGAGGTGCTCATAAGAAAACAGCTCACAAATCGTGAGCTGTTTTCAAAGAGAAAGATCGGATTAACGTAGCCAGACTTTATGACCGTGTGCAAAAGCTCTGGCAACGTAAACGGCGCAAAGCCCGACAATGATACCCGAAAGTGTCAGGCCGATCGTAATGGCAGTCCAGTAACCTGCAGCGCCCATCGGAGCGGGACTTAAATAATCAGTAAAGGTAAGGATGCTTCCTAAACCCAGACCCAAGCCCCAAAGGAAGACACCGTAAATGATCATCGGCAGGAATGTGATTCGGTAGCCGCGCATGGAGAAGCTGCCGACACAGTTAACCGCGTCAAAAACGTGATAGATGGACGCAAAACCGATGAGGTAGGTACTGACCTTAATGACGTCTAAATCGCTCGTGTAGAGGCCTACAAAGAAGTATTTGCAGAAATAGAGCAGGGCAGAAACAAATACCGCTAAGCAAATGCAGAACTTAAGACATTTGTAGGTCGCCATTCTGGCGGTCTCAGGTGAATTGGCACCTAAAGACTGAGAAACCAAGACAGAAGAGGTCACACCGATGGCAAGAGGAGCCATGTAAAAGAGCGAGGTTAAGTTCGCAACGATCTGGTGAGCAGAAACGACGTCGGCGCCTAAACGAGAAATGAAAATCGTCATGAAGGTAAACGATGTCACTTCAAAGAAGGCGGAAAGACCGATCGGAATTCCGAGCTTAAGCAGGTTGGTTAAAGCCTTGCGGTTGGGCATGGAAATTCGCTTCTGGCGCATCTTGGCGTAGAAGCTGTCATAGTGCCAAATGACCCAGTAAAGGAACAAGCTCAGGAACGCATTGATGGTAGAAGAGATCGCACATCCTGCGCCTCCGAAACTCGGAATAAAGGCCCAGCCGAAGATAAAGATGTAATTGGTGACGGCTTTGACGGCCAGCATAGAGAGCGCAATCCACATTGCCACTTTGGGACGGGAAACAGCCGCGTTCATCGCCATATAAGCGCGTCCTGCCATGGCAGCCGGCAGACCGATAGCGTTGATCAGCAGGAAGTTTGTCGCAATTTCTGCAACACGACCGGTGGAGTTTGTCAGCGTCATCCACATCGGCGTATAGCACATCAGGCCCATACCGATGATGGCAAGAAGAATGGCGAGCCAAATAGTTTGGTGAAGCTCGAAGCCGATTCTTTTGTGATGTCCTGCACCGTAGTGGTGGCCGGCGATCGGAGAAAGCCCCTGCATGACGCCGACTAAAGCAACAAAGACCGAGACGGAAACGGCTAAGCCGATGGCAACAGCGGCCAAGTCGGTAGAACCAAGATGGCCGGTCATTAAAGTATCGAGTGTGGCTCCGCCGACAATGGCAACGTTGGAGATCCAAACGGGGAGCGAGAGCTTAATAATTGCCCAATAGGAAGTATCCGGCGGTTGAAGCCGGCTCAAAATTCGAGTTGACATACCAAAAAGGCAGAAACTACTTTCTGCGAATTAAGAGGAACTTTTCGCTGCTTCTCGGACGGCCTTGGAAAACATCAACAACTTCATAGCGAAGGTCAAGCGTGTTTTCATCGTAATCTCGGTCAACGGCACGCAGAATCCAAGGTGCGTCTGCCTGCTTATCAAAGTTGACACCGCCCCAGTAATTAAAAGCAGCGATATTGCTCAAAGTTAAATGAGAAGCACCGATCTTGTCGAGCGGAATTTTGTTTTCAACGACAACTGCTTTGAAGTTGTCGACAATCGGCTTCATAGAACGAGCTCCGTCAATCAAGTTGACGAATAAGCTCATGACGATGATCCATACCGCAGTCAGGCCGGTTCCGGCCATCCATGCGCCTCTCCAGGAGAAAACCGGGTGTTTGAACAAGCGCCAGAAGACGATTGCAATCCAAAGGACCGTGGCGGTAACGGCAAGGAGGAAGAGGAAAACGGAAGTTCCGTGCGGCTCAACCTCCGGGGCTAAACGAGTAAGGGAGAAAGCCATTTTGGCCGGAACGCCTTCTGTCCAGGCGAAGAAGTAAATCCAGACGGCAATTACGGCAAGTGTATAAATAATACCGGAATACAAGTCCAGGAAGTTCTCGCGGCTGCGTTTAAGACTGACGACGCCGAGTGCGGCTAAAACAGACAGCGAAGGAACTAAAAAGAGCAGGGTGCTGTACAACTCGGTTCCGGTGAAGATCACGGAGCAAAGTGCAACAACCGAGAAGGAAAGCGGAATAATCAGCGGAGCCTGACGAATCTGGTCTCTCCAGGCGTAGATGCCCCACAAAGCCAAAGGCCAAAGGGGGAAGGTCAGCCAGGAAATGTTTTTAAGCAACCAAAGGTATTCGTCAGCCGGCAGCGGAGAAAGCACGGCAAGACTGGTAGAGATCCAGCTCTTGAACCATTCTGCGGCTTCTGCGGGGAAACAGGCAAAGACCAGGATCGGCCACAGCATTGCTGTTGCAAAGGCTATCGATAAAGTCAGCACGGCGCGTTTGGAACGGCTGGTGTAGTCGGGCGTCAGGAAAATCGCGACCCAAGCGCCGAAAAAGCACCAAAGGCCGGCTCCGGGACTGCTGGCTAAGGCAATTGCGCCGATAGAAAGTCCGGCAATAATGGAACCGCGCCACAGATATTGAAGACTTAATACGATGCCGTAGAAAGCCAAGGCAGAAAAAGCGAGCAGACAGGTAACCGGTGTCAGTTCGTGGAAAGCGGAAATGATGCCGTAGGTGCCGACAGTTAAGAGAACGGCAATATCGGCGACTAAGCGGCCGTAGTCTTTGCGAGCGGCTTCACCGCCGAAGGCAAAGCTCACGGGCTGAGCTTCATCGCGTCGGGAAAGAAGATAAGTGGAATACCAAATCGCGGCCGTGGTCACTGAAAACCACAAACCTGCGGTGATATGAAATGCCTCTACGTTTCCGAAAAGAGGTCCGAAAACCTTGATGCTGAGTGCTGCAAACCAGAAGGAAAGCGGTCCGACGTCGGAAGCCGGGAATCCGTTGACGTTCGGAAGAAGCCAGTCGGCAAAGGAACCGTTGGCCATGTTCCACGCAACACCGAACGAAATAAGCGACTTTCCGCTCCAGACATCCGTAGAAAAGAACAACGGCAGCACGAAGGCAACTAAAAGTGCAATCAATGCAGCTCTCGGAAGCTTACCGGCAGCCGAAGCGCTGACGACGGCCGGAGAGGAATGGTTACTTAACATCGAAGCAGTGTGGTTGTAGACCTGAAAGGTGCGATTTTACTAAAGAAAAGGGCAGCCCAAAAGGCTGCCCTTCGGATCAGTATGAAACTGAAAAATTATTTTTTAGCCTTAGCAGCCTTGGCAGCTTCAGCAGAAGCGTTAAGGGCAGCAGACTTAGCAGCGAATTTCTGACGGAATTTTTCAACACGGCCAGCTTCGACGATACGTGTCTGAGCGCCAGTGTAGAAAGGATGAGATTCGCTGGAGGTATCAAGCTTAACCTGCGGATAGGTAACGCCGTCGATTTCGATGGTGTCACGAGCGTCGGCAGTAGAGCGAATAATGAAGGTCTTGCCGATGGACATATCGGTGAAGGCAACTTCACGATACTGCGGATGAATATTCGGTTTCATGTGTATTCCAAAAAATGTCGGTCGCCACCAACCTTGCGAGACCGCTCACCGTTGTGAGTCCTACGTCCGGCATGTCAGAACGTGCCTAAGTTAATAAAAACAAGGGCAAAATTATACCCAAATTTCCTTGTAAAGCAAACAGATGCCTGATTATCGGCGCATCATGGCAAAGAACTCAGCATTGTTCTTTGTCGGGCGCATCTTATCAAGCAGGAATTCCATTGCCTGGATTTCGTCCATGTCGTAGAGGAACTTTCTAAGAATCCAAATGTTCTGAAGTTCCTGCGGAGCTAGAAGCAGTTCTTCCTTACGGGTTCCGCTCTTGGCAACGTTAATGGCCGGGTAGACGCGCTTTTCAGCAAGACGTCGGTCCAGATGGATTTCCATGTTGCCGGTACCCTTGAATTCTTCATAAATCACATCGTCCATACGGCTGCCGGTTTCTACCAGAGCAGTGCCGATGATCGTGAGCGAGCCGCCTTCTTCCAGATTGCGGGCTGCACCGAGAATGCGTTTCGGGCGCTGCAGGGCGTTGGAGTCCACGCCGCCGGTGAGTACTTTGCCGGAAGTCGGGACGACAGTGTTGTAGGCGCGGGCCAGACGAGTAATGGAGTCAAGAAGGATGACAACGTCTTTCTTGCTTTCAGCCAGGCGTTTGGCTTTTTCGATGACCATTTCTGCAACCTGAACATGGCGGGTAGCCGGTTCATCGAAGGTAGAGGCAATGACTTCACCTTTGACGGAACGTTCCATTTCCGTCACTTCTTCCGGACGTTCGTCGATCAGAAGGACCATCAAGATAACGTCCGGATAGTTGGCTGTAATCGCGTGAGCGATGTGCTGCATTAAAACGGTCTTACCGGACTTCGGAGAGGCAACCAGCAGAGCACGCTGACCTTTACCGATCGGAGCGAGGATGTCGATTAAACGACCGGTGAGGTTCTCGTCGCCCGAGATATTGCGTTCGAGTTTGAGCGGCTGGTTCGGGAAAAGCGGAGTCAGGTTTTCGAAGAGAATGCGGTGTTTAAGAGCTTCGGGAGGAAGACCGTTAACTTTGTCGACTTTGACTAAAGCAAAATAACGCTCGCCGTCTTTCGGAATGCGGACCTCACCTTCAACCGTGTCACCGGTATGAAGATTGAAGCGGCGGATCTGAGACGGAGAAATGTAAATATCTTCCGTGCTGGCTAAATAAGAAGAAACCGGAGAGCGAAGGAAACCGAATCCGTCAGGAAGGATTTCCAAAGTTCCGTCACCGAAAATCTGTTCGCCGGCTTTCGCACGCTTCTTCAAGATAGCGAACATGAGTTCCTGCTTGCGAAGGCGGCTGGCGTTATCAACGTCGAGCTCTAAAGCAATATCGAGAAGCTCGGAGACGTGCTTGGATTTAAGGTCGGATAAATGCATAGGAAATGAAGCTCTTGCAAATAAGGATTACACAATAATCCCAAGCGAAGAGATTTAAATAAAAGAGGAAAGAAGAATTAAGGGAGGAAGGAAGCAACGGTTCGATAAAGAGGAAATCGAACCGTTGTAGAGCAAAATTAGATGAAGTTCTTGAGGAATTCAGAGAACTGAGCGGAATTCATAGCGCCGGCCTGCTGAGCCTGGAGCTGACCGTCTTTGTAAACGGCAAGAGTCGGAATACCGCGAACGCCCAGCTGAGAAGCAACATCCTGGCACTCATCAACGTTGTATTTAACGATCTGAACGCCGTCGGGAAGGGTTTCGGCAGCTTTTTCAAGAACCGGTCCGAGCATGCGGCAGGGACCGCACCAGGGAGCCCAGAAGTCAACGACCACCACACCTTTTTGATTCAGGACGTCGTCAACAAAGCTGGCGTCTGTAACTTGTTTCAAGGCCATTTTTTAAATTACCTCCAATTATTGATTCCCTGGAACCGAAATCGGCTCCAACGGATGATGGGATACTATCACCGAGAGCTTTCAGGGCTTAACTAACAACCCCAAAAAGGTGAAACTCATGCTGGATTTTTGTAACTATACACATTTGAAGCAACCTTGAGGGCGTGTGTGCGCAACGTTAGATATTAACAATGTGTGAAAACTTCTTAGAACGTTGAGCGGGCAAGGAAGGAAAAGCTAAGCGGGTGCAGGCCGGAGTTTTGAAAACGATCCAAATAAGCAGAACTAAAAAGCGCCGCGCAGAAACTACTTTCCGGAGCGACGCTCGTTTGACTATTGGACAAGGTTAATTTTTAGCAAACGCATACCCTTTCCGGAAAATCTTTCCTGTGTAATCGACTTTCACAAGAATGTGTTTGCTTTCAATCTGAATTTTTTCAACAACAGGTTCTTTCTGAACAAAGGCTGTTTTTTGAATTTCAAATTTACCCTGGGCGTAGGCGGCAGGATCCCAACGACCAATAAATTTAGCATTGGCCGTGCCGGAGAACGCGAGCATAAGGGCGATGAATGGAACGCTGAATCTAATCATTTTCTCCTCCTTTTCTTATAGTTAGTTCATCTTACCACTCTGAATCGTGAAAAAGGCTCTCTATTTCAGTTTCATTTTCTTTGCTGGCGCAGAATTCAAATTCATATATAATTCGTAGCCGGCGAGCCCCCTCGCATGTGAATGTCGTGAATCTGGTCAGGTCGGGAACGAAGCAGCCATAGCGAAACTAGCAGTGCCGAGGTGTGGTTCGCCTTTCCTTTTCAATAAGGTGCTCAAATGGATAACTTCAATATTCGCAATGCTCGTCCTCAAGATTGCCCGGTTATTGCCGAACTTATCCGCGGATTGGCCCATTACGAAAAACTTGACGACCAGTGTCAGGTCACTCCCGAACTCCTTGAAAAATGCCTTTTCGGAGACAAACCTGAATGTTATGCCGTAGTTGGCTGGCTGACGGGAAAAAACGGAACAGAAAAACCGGTAAGCTTTGCGCTTTATTTCTATAACTTCTCTACCTTCCTTGCGCGCAAGGGTCTCTACTTAGAAGATATTTTTGTACTTCCTGAATACAGACACCGCGGCATCGGCAAGAAGATGATGAATTATTTGGCGGCCAAAGCTGTGGCTGACGGATGCGGCCGATTTGAGTGGTCTGTTCTGGATTGGAATCAGCCGGCAATTGATTTCTATGAAAGCATCGGCGCTACTGTTATGCAGGAATGGCGTATTTGCCGTCTGACCGGTGAAAAACTTGAGCAATTTGCTCAAAAAGCACTTGCAAAATAAAGAGTTTAAAAAGTAGAAGGGCGCCCATAGCGGCGCCCTGTATTATCTACAGCCTCTTACGGCTTAGCTCAAAGGTCCGGATGAATCGGAGAGTGTTTGGCCGACTTCTTTGACGGAAAGAAGTATTTCCTAACTCGTGACGAATAGGACAATCCGAGCAGAATTGAGATAGGATTATCCTCATGCTTAAAAGCTCGATAACGGGAGAACAGCTCTCCGCATAATCGGCTGAACAACATATTTCGGAATAGCCTAATGTCATACCAAGTTTTGGCGCGCAAGTGGCGGCCTCATGATTTTTCTTCTTTGCTCGGACAGGATCACGTTGTTCGAGCTCTGACGCATGCTCTGACGGAAAATCGGCTGCACCACGCTTATCTTTTTACCGGTACGCGAGGAGTTGGAAAAACCACAATCTCCAGAATTCTTGCCAAATGCCTAAACTGTGTCGGGCCGGACGGAAAAGGCGGCATCACAGCAGAGCCTTGCGGAGTGTGCGAGGCTTGTCGCGCGATTGATGAAGATCGTTTCGTAGATTACATCGAAATGGACGCGGCTTCGACCCGCGGTATTGACGACATGGTTTCGCTTTTGGAAAGGGCCAAATATGTTCCGACGAATGCTCGCTTTAAGGTCTACATGATCGACGAAGTTCACCAGCTGACTTCCGCGGCATTTAACGCCATGCTTAAGACTCTGGAGGAACCGCCCGAATACGTCAAATTTATTTTGGCCACAACGGATCCTCAAAAGGTGCCGGTTACGGTTCTTTCTCGTTGTTTGCAGTTCAATCTGAAGAGTTTGTCTCCTCAGCTTATTTCCTCCCATATGGCAGAGCTTCTAGAGAAAGAACAAATTTCTTTTGAGAAGCCGGCTCTTAGAATGCTTGCTTCGGGAGCGAGAGGCTCCATGCGCGACGGACTTTCCCTTCTGGACCAGGCAATCGCCTACAGTGCAGGTAATGTTACATTAGAGTCAGTGCGCGAGATGCTTGGTACGATTGACTCGACGACACTGATTCGTTTGCTCGGCGCCTTAGCCAACCATGAGCCGAAAGAGATCATGAAGGTGGCCGACGAAATCGGTGCCCGCAGCTTGTCTTATACGCAGGCGATGAAGGATTTGGCCGTTCTGCTGCACCGCATTGCGATGGCGCAGCAGCTGCCGGAAATTCTGACCGATGAAGAACCTGACGCGCCCGAACTCCGTCAATTGGCGAGCGTGTTTTCTCCGGACGAAGTCCAGCTCTTTTATCAGATTGCGATTCATGGACGCAACGATATGGCGCTGGCACCCGATGAGTATGCAGGTTTCACAATGGCGCTTCTGCGCATGCTGGCGTTTGCTCCTTTAGAAGGAAAGATGCCGAAAAGCCTGCCTGCTGCTGTAACGCATAAAGAAGAGGCACCAGCCCTCCCAAAAACTGAGCCGGCTAAGACTGAGCTGCCGGCGCAGCAAAAAGCTCAGTCAGCAGATACTCAGCCGAAAGCTCCTGAAGCTCCGGCGGCTTCTGCAAAATCGGTTTTATCTACGCAGGAGATGGAAGGCATTCCCTGGGATCACAGTATTGCGACAGGCAAACCCGTCTTCGTTCTTCAAGGTTCGGAGTCCGCAGTTCCCAACTTAAAGAAGAAAGCGGCCGAAAAGTCAAAACCGGCAACAGCGGCTCCGGCGGCAAAAGAAGTCAACCCTCAGCCGAAGGCGCCGGAAGCTGAGCCTTTTCCTCCGGAAATAGCAGCCGCTCCTGCTATCCCTTCGATCGACATGCCGGATGACGATGCGCCGTGGGTTCCGGAGACTGACAGCGTCCCCGCCGATGACCTCGATTGGATGGCGCCTCCGGCTTGGCCCGAAGAATATTCAGAAGAAGCCGGGGTCTCCGTGCTCCCGCCCGCTCCTCAGGAAAAGCAGAAGGAATATATTCCCGCTGAACCCGTTCAGATGAACGCGTGGCTTGAAGCCGCAGAAAAGATTCATTTGGATCCTGCGTCTCAGCCGTTAGTGACCAGCGCCGAGCTGGAGAGTTTCGACGGTCAGAATATGAAGCTCACCGTGGATTTGGAAAAACTGACAGCGCACGATATGGTTGCTAAACTTGCGGCCGAACTAAAGAAGGTTCTTGGGAGCGATGTCCTCGTCACAGTGACGACGGCGCCCTCGAAATACCAGAATCTTCGTACGCTTTACGCTCAGAGATTTTTAGCAGAAAAGCAGAAAAAGCTCTCCGAGCTGAAGAAAGACAAAAGAATTCTTTCTTTCATGAAGGTCTTTAACGTCGAGCCGAAGGCAGAAGACTTGGACCTTTTAGATAAAGAAGGCAAAGTTAGAACAATTTAAATTTAAGAGGAATCAAAATGAAAGGATTTGGCGGAATGGGTCAGATGGGCCAGATGATGAAACAGGCTCAGATGATGCAGATGAACATTCAGAAAGCCCAAAAAGAGCTCGAAACCATTGAAGTCACCGGTGAAGCCGGCAACGGTATGGTCAAAGTTACGATGACCTGCAAGAACGTCTGCCGTCGCGTCATGATCGACGACAGCCTTGTCGGTGCCGATGCTGACCGCGAAATGCTCGAAGACCTCCTTCTGACGGCAATCAACGATGCTTCCAAGAAGGTCGAAGCCGAAACCAATGCCAAGATCAGCAAGGCAACCGGTGGTATGAAACTCCCGTTCTAATTCAATGGAACAAATCGGAGCAATTGCCGAACTGATAGATGCGCTGAAGAAGCTTCCCGGAGTCGGTCCGAGAGCTGCTCAGCGCATTGCTTATCAGCTGTTAAACGGCGACAGAAGTGATGCGAACCGTCTCGGAGAGGCCCTCTTAAAGGCCACTAAGACGGTGCATCGCTGTGCCCGCTGCAACAATCTGACCGACGGCGAGCTGTGCAGCTACTGCTCTTCTCATAACCGCGATGACTCTCTGCTTTGCATCGTTGAGAGCGTTGCTGATTTGATGGTGATTGAGCAGAGCCTTTCTTATCACGGCCGCTACTTTATTCTGATGGGACGTCTGTCCCCGTTAAATGGCGTCGGACCCCACGAAATCGGCTTGGACAAGCTGTTGGAACGGGCTGGTGAGCCCGAAGTCAAAGAAGTTATCATTGCAACTTCTTTCACCGCAGAAGGTGAGGCCACTGCCTTTGCCGTCTCGGAACTTCTCTCCAAACACTACCCCCAATTAAAACTCACGCGCATTGCAAGAGGCGTTCCTGCCGGAGCCGAAATTGAATACACGGATGTCAACACCGTGGCGCAGGCAATGCTCAATAGACGTGTTCGTGAAAGCGACTAAAAGGCTTTCTTTTCGGTTCGAACAAAAATTTTTCTTCTAAGCGTTATTACTTAGTTAGATTTCCGCACAAACGAGATTTAGGCGGTATTCTTTATCTGTAACTCAATTTTACAAACGGAAGAACAGTGACGAATACAACAGGCAACCGAAACAACACTCCGGCAATCCCGGGGTTTGCGGCTGTTTGCGTCCTTTCTCTTAACGGTCTTAACTTGGCTTTGGGCTTGCTGCGATTGCGCCTTAATGTCGGCTAGGACTGTTTTTGTATATATCGTTTCTTATCAACTAAATTCGTAGTTCAAAGACGGTCCGCCAAGCGGGCCTTTTTTATTATTGGGGAATAAAAATGAATAAATTCACACGCCGTACCGTCATCGCAGCTGCCTGTGCTGCTGCAGCTATGACTTTCGCGCCGATGTCCTTTGCTCAGCAAGCACCGGAAAAGAAAGACGTGACGATTGCCGTGGGTGGTAAGAGTCTTTACTACTATCTGCCTCTTTCTATCGCTGAACAGCTCGGCTACTTCAAAGACGAAGGTCTGAACGTCAAGATTGTTGACTTCCAGGGCGGCTCCCGTTCGCTTCAAGCAGTTGTGGGCGGCAGTGCAGACGTTGTCTCCGGAGCCTTTGAACATACCATCTCCATGCAGGCTAAAAAGCAGCCCATGACCGCCTTTGTTCTGCAGGGCCGTGCGCCTCAACTGGCTCTCGTTGTCTCCAACAAGACAATGAAAGACTACAAACAGCTGAGCGATCTGAAGGGCAAGAAAGTCGGTGTAACCGCTCCGGGCTCTTCTTCTCAGATGGTTGCCAACTTCATCCTCAAGAAGGGCGGCCTCGGACCTAAGGACGTTGCTTTCATCGGTGTCGGTTCTTCTTCCGGCGCAGTTTCTGCCATCAGAAGCGGCCAGATTGATGCCTTAATTAACCTTGACCCGGTTATCACGATTCTTCTGAAGAACGGTGACGCCAAGCTCGTCGCTGACACCCGTAAAGTTAAAGAATCCGAAAGCTTCTTCGGCGGCACGATGCCTGCCGGTTGCCTCTACGCACCGGTTTCTTTCATCGAAAAGAATCCCAAGACTGTTCAGGCTCTGACCAACGCCATCGTCCGTGCTGACGAATGGCTCTCCAAGGCCACTCCGGAAGAAGTTGCCAAGGTTGTTCCGGCTTCCTACTTAATGGGCAACCGTGACATCTATCTTGCCGGTTTCGAAGGTAACCGTGACGCTCTGTCTCCGGACGGACGCTTCCCGGACGGTTGCGCCAAGATTTCTCTGGGCGCCCTTCAGACCGTGAACGATAAGATCGACCCGGCCAAGATCGATTTAACCAAGGTTTATACCAATAAATTTGTTGATGAAGCCTTAAAGAAATATCCGGCTAAATAAATAAAATAAGAGGCGGAGCCTAGGCGCTCCGCCCAAGAGAAAACCGAATAACAACGAATAGCAACATTCAAGATGAATCAGCCAGCAGTGGAATTTGACGATGTGACGTGCAGTTTTATCAGCGATGACAATAAACACTACACGGCCGTTAGAGATGTGAATTTAACAATCGGAGACGGTGAGTTTGTCAGCGTCGTCGGTCCGACAGGATGCGGTAAATCGACCGTACTTAATATGGCAGCGGGACTTTTAACGCCGTCAAAAGGAACCGTCAAGGTTTTCGGAGAGGAGCTTGTCGGTTTAAATAAGCGAGCCGGCTACATGTTCCAGGCCGAGGCATTGATGCCCTGGAGAACGGCTATTGATAACGTTTCTGCAGGTCTGCAGTTTAAGGGCGTTCCCGAGAAAGAACGCCATGAACAAGCCCGTCATTGGCTCTCGCGCGTGGGCTTGAGCGGTTTTGAAGACCGTTATCCGCATGAACTCTCCGGCGGTATGAGAAAGCGTGTTGCTCTGGCTCAGACGCTGATCATGGATCCGGACATCATTCTGATGGACGAGCCGTTCTCCGCTTTGGATATTCAGACCCGCCAGCTGATGGAAAACGAAGTGCTGGCTCTGTGGTCGCAGAAGAAAAAGGCCGTGCTCTTTATTACGCACGACTTAGACGAAGCTATTTCGATTTCCGACCGCGTGGTGGTTTTCTCCGCCGGCCCGGGTTCTCATCCGATCGGTGAGTTCTATATCGACATCGCTCGTCCGCGTGACGTGGCCGAAGTCCGTGTCACACCGCGCTTCATTGAACTGCACAACGCCATTTGGGCCGACCTTCGCGAAGAGGTGCTCAAGGGCTATGAGAACCAGAGAAATCGGGTGAAATAAAATGAAAAAAGGAAGCACACCTATTCTTCAGTCAAAAACCAAGTTAGTCACCTGCCAGCTCCTTCTGCTCGTTGCAATTTTCTTATTCTGGTGGCTGATGACAAAGCCCGGCCTCATTCCTCCGTTCATGTTTCAGGATGAGAACCAGGCCGCCTTCTTTTTCGGTGAACCGGTTCAGATCGGAAAGGTTATTTGGGACTGGTTTGCTGTTAACTTAGAAATCTATCCCAACCTTGCCGTTACGCTGACGGAAACTGTTCTTGCGTTTATTTTCGGTACTGCTGCCGGTCTTCTCGTCGGCCTTTGGCTCGCACTTGCTCCGACGGCTGCGGCGATTGCAGATCCTTATATCAAGGGTTTGAACTCTATGCCTCGCGTGATCCTGGCTCCGATTTTCGGTGTTTGGTTCGGTCTTGGCATCGGCTCTAAAGTTGCCCTCGGTATCACTCTGGTCTTTTTCATCGTGTTCTTCAACGTCTATCAAGGCGTTCGAGAGGTTAGCCCGAATGTGCTGGCGAGTGCTCGCATGCTCGGCGCCAATAAAACTCAGCTGCTCCGATTTGTTTATCTTCCGAGCGCGATGAGCTGGGTGTTTTCTTCGCTGCATTCTTCCGTCGGTATGGCCTTCGTCGGTGCGGTCGTCGGCGAATACTTAGGTTCCGCAAGCGGTGTCGGTTACCTGATTCTGCAGGCTGAAAGTACGTTTGATATCAACACGGTTATGGCTGGTATTTTGGTTCTGACTGCGTTTGCACTGGTCCTGGACTGGATGGTGTCTCTGGCTGAACACCATTTCATGAAGTGGCAGCCGAAGGGCGGCAGGAGCGAAAAGCTTTAAAACCAAAATTTCTGACTAATGGGCGCTTCGGCGCCCATTTTTGGTGTGCTCGGCATGAGCATTCTCTATAGGGTGAAAGTCCCGAGTCTGCCCGCTAGTGGGAAAGACTAGCGAACCCCAAGGTGTCTGCAGTGATG
>NZ_DBMALT010000032.1:0-32458 GCF_057870745.1 Parasutterella sp.
ATTAGCAGGGGCTTGTTTATGACTTTTAACTTTCTGGGGCCTGGATTAACTGTAAATGTTGAGGCCAAAGTCAAAGAGCAAATTATTTTGGACAGCAGTGTTTCATTTCAGAAAGAAAAAACGGGTGAGGTTTGTTTCCCGCCCGTCGTTTCTCTGAAAAATTTTTCAGCTTTCTGCCGTCAAATTAGCTCTATCTCTTTGGTCTGACTAAAAATTATTTCGGGCCTCGGGTTCCGCGGCTGCGCATCGGACGACTAGACCGGATCGCCGAAGAAGTGTCTCGCTGACCAAACTTTCTGCCCGCTTTGGGAGCAGAGGCCGGGGCGCGGGAAGCTGCAGGACGCGGCGTTCTCTCAGGCGCACGAGGGGCCGGTGCCGTGGACATTCCTTTTTTATAACTGATGGAATCGAGCCACTTTTCCGTTTCTTCCGTGCTCATGCGGCGGGTCTTGCCTCTGGGCAAGTCAGACGGAAGTTCTAGGTTGCCGTATTTCACGCGGATCAGGCGCGAGACGGGTAAGCCGACGGCTTCAAACATGCGGCGAACTTCACGGTTGCGGCCTTCGCTCAGCGTGACGTTGTACCAGTGGTTGAAGCCTTTTCCCCCGCCCTCTTCCAGCGTCGTGAATTTAGCGATGCCGTCGTCGAGTTTGATGCCTTTGAGAAGTTTGTCTTTGGCTTCCGGACTCATCGTTCCCTGAACACGGACCGCATACTCGCGCTCAATCTCATGACGCGGATGCATCAGGAAATTGGCTAAATTTCCGCTATCGGTAAACAAAAGGAGGCCTTCGGTATTGAAGTCAAGCCGTCCGACAGCGATCCAGCGGGCACCGCCGATTCTCGGCAGATGATCAAAAACCGTGGGGCGGCCTTCGGGGTCATCTTTGGAGACGATCTCGCCGGCAGGCTTGTGATAAATCAGAACCTTAGGAACATCATTGTTTTCCAGCGCGGAACGGCGAACGATCCTGCCGTCAAAACGAATCACGTCAGAAGGTGTCACACGCTGGCCGACGTGAGCAGGTTCTCCGTTCACAGAGATGCGGCCTTCTGCGATTCTTTCTTCCATATCACGGCGTGAACCGATGCCGGCATCAGCCAGCACTTTATGCAGCTTTTCATTGGCAAACGGAGCCGTTAATAACTTAGCCACCTGCGGCTTTCTCGCAGGAGAGCGGGGAGCGGATTCCGCGCTTGCAGGAGTGCGTCGGGTATTGACAGACGCTGACGGTCTGAAAGGTGTTTTGCGCCCATTGCGCGAATTTCTTGTGACTGCCATAACTTACTCTTAGAGCCGAAGCCATTGCCTCGGTTTTTCATAGAATCTTTTAATTGCCCAGTTCGATCAAACATGAACCGGCGCTTGTTGGGGCTTTCGAAACTACATGTCGAAAGCCGGACGAAATTCTTTAGGAAGCATCAAAGATGCAGCCCTGCCGGAAGATTGTAAAGAGGCCGTCGCCCCTATAGCCTCCTAACCACCAAATTTGAGTTGCTCTGCTCGACTTGTCAAAGATTTTTCAGCAAATCCTGCAGCTTAGCTTCCTTTGCATCGAGCGCGTCCTGCTCTTCCTTGCGTTTGGCGTTAAAGGTTTCTTCATCCAAATCGTAAAGCGCGGGACCTTTGGCAGCTTTTCGCACCATTTCCAAGACACGTTCGTTTTCAGAGAGATCCTCTTCCGTGGCTCGAATAACCGGCAGCTCAACGTCGGAGATATCGTGAACATCGGCACTCACCGGCGCCGCATCAATCTCCAAGATGCCTTGCTGCTGTTTAAGAACGAGGTAAACCTGGCCTAAAAGCTCCGCGTCCAAAAGGGCGCCGTGGCCTTCTTTGACGCGTCGGGTCGTGTCGATTTCGAGACGCTTACACAATGCATCCAAGCTGTTGTGCATCTGAGGGAATGCGGCTTTGGCAAGCTCCATCGAGTCGATAATGTTGTCCTTGCCGCAAATCTCTTCCATCGAGGGTTTGCCGAGCTTTCTCAACTCCTCATTGAGGAAGCCGATGTCGAACTGAGCATTGTGAATGATGAGTCTGGCGCCCTGAACAAATTCAATGAACTTGTCGGCGATGTCCGCAAACTTCGGCTTACCGACCAAAAATTCATTGGTGATCTTGTGGACGCGGATAACCTCTGCCTCCATCTGGCGTTC
Source organism: Parasutterella sp. (assembly GCF_057870745.1). NCBI lineage: Bacteria > Pseudomonadati > Pseudomonadota > Betaproteobacteria > Burkholderiales > Sutterellaceae > Parasutterella > Parasutterella sp. Next base: position 2,161 of record NZ_DBMALT010000032.1, read on the forward strand.
CGGATCGATGTACTCATGAAAATTTTTATCGGTTAATCCGTGTTCTCCAAGTTCAACGCAGCCGATTTCAATGATTCGGTCGCCTTCCTTAGCGGCCATGCCGGTGGTTTCGGTATCCAGACAGATCTCTCTCACGTGCTTTCCTTCAAAATTGGTGTCTCGATTCTAATCAATTGAATGCGAAACAGAAAATTCAAAGTTTTCTAAAACCTAAAAATGACGCATTGAACTTTTAGTCCAATGCGTCACTTGTGATGATTTAGATCGATTCAGCGATCAATTCGAAGCTACAACGCTTTCACGGCTCAAATATGAACGAAGTTTTTCTGCGTCGTTGGCGCGAGCGTACTTATTCGGAGAGTCGAGGAAGATGAATGCAACATTCTTTCCGTCGACGTGCGCCTGCATGACCATGCAGTAGCCGGCCGCTGTCGTCAGACCAGTCTTCTGCAGCTCGATGTCCCAATCTTCGTCTTTAATCAGACGGTTCGTGGTGCTGCTGATGACTTCACGCTTGCCGATACGGAAGGAAGCTTCCGGCGTAGTCGAGAGTTCACGGATGAGTGCATATTCGCTCGCGCCTGTGATGAGGTAAGACAGATCCACCGCAGAAGAGCGATTGTCGTTATTCAAACCGATAGAGTCATAGAAGACGGAGTCTTTCATGCCGAGAAGCGCAGCTTTGATGTTCATTTCTTTAATGAACTGTGCTTTTCCGGTCGGATAGGTACGGGCGAGGAAATGAGCCGCACGGTTATCCGAACTCATTAAAGCCAGGTGCAAAGCCTGACGGCGGGAGATCTCCATGCCCATGCGAAGCTTGGAGTGAGCGCTCGAAGGAACGAAGTCTTCACGCGTAACAGTGAACTTGTCGTCTAAATTGACGCCGGATTCCACGATCACCAGCGCCGTCATCAGTTTTGTAATAGATGCGATCGGCAGGGGCTGATCGGCATTCTTTTCATACAAAACTTGGTTTGTGTCCATGTCGTAGGCGAGCACGGCCGCCGAGGAGAGTCCCAGCGGATCGCTGGAGCCCTTCAAGCCTATAAGCTGTGCGTAGGAAGGTCCGCGGCTGCGGTAAGTAGCCCAGTCAATCGCCTTTCTCGGACGATAGTTCTTAGAAGAGGCAAATTTGCGGCTGGAGGAACGAGCTGAGGCCCGTTTACGAACAACGCTTTTCACCGCGACCCGTTTGCCGGCAGCTTTTGCCTTAGGAGCCTTAGCCTTCTTCTTTGCCGAAGCAGCAACAACTTTCTTCTTCGCTGTCTTCTCGACAACGGTCTTTTTCACTGCTTTTTTCTTGACGACTTTAACAGCCGCCGGTTTCTTCTGAGCAGCCTCTACGGTAGGAGCGGCAATAAAACTAAACGATAAAAAAGCACAGAGAATCGCTGCCGATAAACGCATTTTTTCCATCCAGAGGAGAAGAGAAGAGGTCATTAATTGGTGAGTATTTGTTATTTTGCGCCAATTCGTTCGGCGAAACCATAAAAAATCGGCCTCGCCGTCCAAATTAAACACTTATATAAGGGAAATTACTAATCATTTTTCTAACTTCACTCAATATGTAGTTAGTACTCACGAAGAATCGCATCCCACATTTTATTCAGACGCTTGACGCTCACTGGCATCGGCGTTCTGAGTTCCTGCGCAAAAAGAGAAACCCTCAGCTCTTGAAGCATATTCCCGAATTCGACCAGTTTGGCATCGTAGACGCCTTTTCTGGCAGACAACTCCCTCTTGTAATTAACCGTAAGCTGACGAATCTCGGCCACACGTTCGGCATCTCTGCCTGGATCGTTTTTCAGACGATCGATACGAACTTGAATGGCCTTCATGTAACGCGGATAGTGACGCAGCTGGCTGAACGGGATCGTGAGCAGGAAATGCGGGGGGAACAAGTCGGAGAGCTGAGCCGTAATGTCCTCGCTGACTTCCTTATAGCTCTTGATCGAATTGAGCTTCTGTTGAGCTAAAGCCGCTTCAGAAACAATCGAACTCAAGAGGCGCGCCAGCTCCAGCGTCAGCAATCCGAGCTTTTCTTTCACGTTCGCAATCGTTTCCCTGAACTGCTCTTCATTAACCGGGAGTTCTCCGGTAAAGGCAGCCGTTTCGATCGAGGCATCTATGACGTCTTGCTTGAGTTCCTCAAAGGACGGGAAAGCCTTTCTCAAAGAAACAATGGATGCGCCTTGGATCTGCGTCGTCTGCATCGACTTCAAATTCTTATCCAGATACTTAATCTGTTCCTTCAGTCCCAAACGGATCAAGCGAATCAAACCCCGTCGATGAATACGGGCTGCTTGGTCCGGATCATCAAAAACTTCCAAAGAGCAATATTCACCCTTATCCACTAATGCCGGGTGGCCGATGAGCGAAATGCCCTTCTTCTTAATCTCCATGACATCGGGCAATTCACCGAAGTTCCATTCCGTTATCTCGTCCTGGAGGTCTTCCGCAACTTTGCTGTCCTGGGACGCGATGTTCTGGAACGTCTTGCGGGCTTCAGTGCTCAATTCGCTTCTCAACTGAGGAATACTGCGGGACATGGCAAGCTGTCTGCCGTGTTCGTCAACTACCTTGTAATTCATGCTGAGATGCGGCGGAAGCATCTCAAACTTGAAGTCCGATTTCTGGATATCAATACGGAACTGCCCTCGTGCCTCTTTAATCAAGAGTTCGATGAGATCTCCGTCGGGAACTTCATGACGCTGGGCAAAAGATTTTGCCCAATCGGGCAGCGGCACAAAATGACGGCGCAGACGCTGAGGAAGACTCTTGAGCAGCATCTGAACTTTTTCTTTGACCATGCCGGGCACGAGCCACTCCAAGCGGACCGGATCCAGCTGGTTCAGGGCATAAAGCGGTACGGTCATCGTGACGCCGTCACGCGGAGAACCCGGATCAAAGTTGTAATTCAGCGCCATCGGGATGCCGGCGATCTCAAGCTTCTTCGGGAAGTATTCGATCGTGATGCCGGCTGCGTCATGACGCATCAAGTCGGACTTCTGAAGGAACAAAAGTTTCGGATTCTCCGCTTCCGCCTTTTCTCGCCACTTATCAAAGGTCTGCTGATTGACAACGCCCTGACTGATTTTCTTGTCATAAAACTCGTAAATCATGCTGTCGTCCACCAGCACATCCGGACGACGAGACTTGTGTTCCATCTCGCGGATGTTTTTGATCATGGCGACGTTGTGCTGCCAGAACGGGGCCTGGCTTTCGAGTTCTTCTTCTACCAGAGCTCGGCGAATAAAGATCTCTCTAGAGGTTTTCGGATCCTTGCGGGAGAAATCCACCTTTCGTTCCGTGTACACTGGCAGACCGTACAGGGTGCCCTTTTCTAAGGCGATGACGTTGCCGGCCTTTTTCTCCCAATGAGGATCGCTCCAAGACTTTTTAATCAAGTGCGAGCCGACCTTCTCAATCCACTCAGGCTCGAGATTCGCAAGCGTTCTGGCAAATAGGCGGGTTGTTTCCACGATCTCGGAAGCCATAATCCATTTGCCGCCCTTCTTCGCCAGAGAAGAACCGGGCCACGGCCAAAACTTAATGCCTCTGGCACCTGTGTACGGCGGTGTTTTGTAATCGGCCTGGACGTCTTTCATGCCGATATTGCCCAAGAGACCCGACAGCAGCGCTTTGTGCAGCTGTTCATAGGTCGCCGGCGCCGTGTTTAGACGCCAGCCCATTTCCTGCGTAAGCTCTTTGAGCTGACGGTAAACATCTCGCCACTCGCGAAGCCTTTTCACGGATAGATAGTTTTGACGGAACTTCTGCTCGAGCAGTCGATTGCTTTCTTTATTGGCAATCGCATCCTGCGTCCAATTCCAAAGCTTAATCAGGGAAAGAAAGTCGCTCTTCTCGTCGGCAAACTTCTTGTGCGCGGCGGCCGCCTTATCTTGAGCATCCAAAGGGCGCTCGCGAGGATCCTGAATACTGATTGCCGAAGCAATAATCAGTACTTCGGCCAAAGCCTGGTTTTCTGCAGCGGCCTGCAGCATGCGGGCAAGACGAGCGTCTAACGGAAGCCTTGCAAGTTCTTTTCCGACAGGAGTTAATTCGCCTCCGCGTTCTTTTACCGCATTCAATTCGATCAATAGGTCATAGCCGTCGGTAATCGCACGCTGAAGCGGGGCTTGAACAAACGGGAACTCGCGAACATCAGTCAGATGCAGCGACTTCATACGGAGAATCACGGTCGCCAACGAGCTTCTCAGAATTTCCGGATCGGTAAATTCGGGGCGCTTTTCGAAATCTTTCTCATCGTAGAGTCGGATACAAATACCGTTGGCCACACGACCGCATCGGCCGGCACGCTGCTTAGCTGCCGCTTGGCTGATCGGCTCGATCTGCAGCTGTTCCACTTTATTGCGGTAAGAGTAACGCTTCACACGGGCCAACCCGGTATCAACCACATATCGGATGCCGGGAACCGTCAAAGAGGTTTCGGCAATATTGGTGGCAAGCACAATACGGCGACGACCGTCGGTTTTAAAGATACGGTCCTGCTCTTCAATACTTAAGCGGGAAAAGAGCGGAAGGATTTCAACGCCCTTTCTTGCAGCCGGAGACAAGGCTTCGGCTGCTTCTCTAATTTCACGTTCGCCGGGCAGAAAGACCAGAATATCGCCGCTGCCGGCGCCCATAAGTTCATCACATGCGTCGGCAATGGCCTGCATCAGGGTGCGGTCGTCATTTTCTTCTTCGTCTTGGACCGGACGATAGCGAATCTGAACCGGGTAGAGACGACCGGAAACATTGATGATCGGCACGGGCTTCTTGTTGACGCTCTCAAAGTGCTTGGCAAATCGCTCCGAGTCAATCGTCGCAGACGTAATAATGAGCTTAAGGTCGGGACGCTTCGGCAGGATTTCTCGGAGGTAGCCCAAGAGGAAGTCGATGTTCAAACTGCGCTCATGCGCTTCGTCAATGATGATCGTATCGTAGGCTTTGAGCAGTCTGTCCCGCTGAGTCTCAGCAAGCAGGATGCCGTCCGTCATGAGCTTAATCGTCGCACCGGGCTCTAATTCGTCTTTAAATCGAATCTTGTAGCCGGCGACTTGGCCGACTTCGGCGTCCATTTCTTCGGAAATACGCTTAGCAATAGAAGTCGCGGCAATGCGTCGAGGCTGCGTGTGACCGATCAGACCTTTTTGTCCTCTTCCGACCATCATGGCGATCTTCGGAAGCTGAGTGGTTTTACCGGAACCCGTCTCACCGGAGACGATCACGACTTGGTTGTTTTTAATGGCTTCAGCGATTTCGTCTGCGCGTTCGCTGACAGGAAGGCTTTCCTGGAGTTCGAGTTTCGGGGGAACGTTGCGGAGCACTTCGTTTCCTACCTTCACGAGGGCCCTGGACGGCTTCTTCTCGGAGGCAGCAGGTTTCTTGGACCCGTTTATGTCTTTCTGTTCCTGCGGTGCATTGATCTGATTGCGCAGTACTCTCAAATCCGAAAACCCTTTTAAAGAAGTTCCTTTGCCTTTAGGTGCCGGACGTTTGGAAGGCTCTGCCGGATTCTTCTTTTGTGCCGGAGCCTTCACTTCTGCAGATTTAGATGCAGCTGATGCTCCAGAAGAGGCTGCCGGAGTTTTCTTCTTTAATGTTAATTTGGTGCGCGGAGGTTCTTGTTTTTGAGAAACCGCCTGCGGCTTCTTCTCTGCTTTTCGTGCTTCGAGTAACTTTGCTTTTAAATCTCTTAAATCGCCTGCCATAGTTCCAGGTTCTTATATCTCTCATTCTAAAGTTCACTAAGGATAGAACTTTTTAGGCTTTTTCTGCTCTAAATTTTCGAAGCTATTTGTTTCTAAACAAAAAAATGCTTCTGCCAACTGTCCCAAATTGAACAAATTTCTTCGAAACCATCGAGACAATGCTCGTTTTCTCCGAGAAAATTACGGTCTCTCAAATATTAAAATTTCAGCAACAACTAATTGAAGCCTTTCTTAATTCAACGGACATGTCAGAAGAAAATAAAGAATCCCCGATTGTTCCGGTTTCAATGGACTCCTGGGTCGAATGGTTCAGAAGCGTCGCACCGCATATTCATTCCATTCGCGGCAAAACGATCGTCATCGATCTCGCCGGAGAAACCATCCTTCAAGAACATTTTTCCAGCTTGATTGCTGACATCAGCATGATCTCAGCCATAGGTGCACGAATCGTCCTAGTTTACGGCGTACGTCCCCAGGTCGAAGAGCTAATGTCATTGAAGGCCATCGAGTCCCAATACGTCAACGGCATTCGGGTGACGACCGCCGATGCGCTTGTGTGCGTCAAAGAAGCCGCCGGCGAAGCGCGCCTGGATATTGAAGCAGCTTTCTCTCAGGGATTACCGAACACGCCGATGGCTCACAGCCAATGTCGCGTCGTCAGCGGCAACTTCGTGATTGCCCGTCCTTTAGGCATCATCGACGGCGTGGACTTTAAGTTCACCGGCGTCGTTCGCAAAGTTGACAGCGAAGCGATTCATCGAGAACTCGACGGGGGGCGGATCGTTTTAATTTCGCCGCTCGGTTTCTCTCCCACGGGCGAAGCCTTTAATCTGACGAGCGAAGATTTAGCGGCTTCCATTGCCGGTGCGCTAAAAGCCGACAAGCTTATTCTGCTCACCAACGTGGATGGTGTCAGACGCTTTGATGAAGTGGTCACGGAACTTACCGCGGAAGATGCTCGAGAGTTCATTAACGACAAGCTCGTCGATGAAGAAGATATCTACAACCTGACGTTTGCCCTGAAAGCGCTTGAACACGGCGTTGAACGCGTTCACATCGTGCCCTACGCAATGGACGGAGGACTTTTGGCTGAGCTCTTTACGCATGACGGCGTGGGAACCATGATGACCATGGAAAATCTGGAGTCCCTGCGTCAGGCAACCTCTGACGACGTCTCCGGTCTGATCAAACTGCTGGAGCCGCTTGAGGCGGACGGAACGTTGGTCAAACGCCCACGCGAAAAACTTGAACGCGACATCTCTCACTTCACGGTTCTTGAACACGACGGTGTGATCTACGGGAGTGCCGCGCTTTATCAGTTCCCGGAGGAAAAACTCGGGGAAATGGCTGCGCTGACGGTCGATGCGGCTTATCAGGGCTTCGGAGACGGGGAGCGTTTGCTTCGCCACATTGAAAACCAGGCTCGCAAGGCCGGATTGAACCGCCTGTTTGTTCTGACCACAAGAACTATGCACTGGTTCTTGAAACGCGGTTTCCGTCCTGCCGGCGTAGACGATTTACCGATTGAAAAGCGGCGTTTGTATAACTGGCAGCGTCGTTCACAAATCTTCATAAAAGATCTTTAGGTCAGCGGCGTCCAATGCTTGTAGACTTGAAAAACAATTTTCAGATAAATGATTAGGAGTACACCAATGGCACACATGGTTAACTGCATAAAACTCGGCCGCGAAGCCGAAGGCCTGGACTACCCGCCTCTTCCCGGCGCTCTGGGCATGAAGATTTACAACAATGTTTCCAAAGAAGCTTGGGAACAGTGGAAGCATCTTCAGACCATGATCGTTAACGAAAACCGTCTTTCCATGGCAGATCCGAGAGCTCGCAAATGGCTGATGGACCAGATCGAAGCTCACTTCTTCGGCGAAGGCGTGGCCCATCCCGAAGGCTATGTCGCGCCGGAAAACAAGACCGAATAACGGTTTTTGATCTCTTCTAGAAAGCTCGAAAGTACAAATTTCGGGCTTTTTTCTTTTCCCTAGCTAAAAATCCGCAAAAGATATTCCAATCATGAGAATTTCCTAGTAAATTTTCCTTGTACCGCCGATTAATTGACAATAATTGTCAGTAACTATTAATAACCTCATAGGAGATTTTTCATGACCCTGAATCGCAGACAACTCTTCCGTCTGGTCGGCGCCGGAGCTGCTCTCTCTTCCCTCGGAACAACTGCCGCTGTCGCTGCTCAGCCGAAGTTTGTCAAACCGACTGCCGAAAAACCCATGCTCTTGTGCTTTAACGAAAATCCGTTGGGCATGAGCGAAAAGGCTAAAGAAGCTGTCGCTAAAGCCGCCATGTACGGCTCTCGTTATCCCTTCGCGCAGGTCATCGCATTCAAAAAGGATTTGGCTAAATTCATGAATGTCAGACCGGATGAAGTACTTCTGACGCACGGTTCTGCAGAAGCCATTCGTGCCACTATTGAAGCTGAAGCCACCAAGAACACGGTTTTGGTTCAGCCTGAACTGACTTACGGCGACGGTGCTGATGTTGCTAAGCGCAACAACATTCCGGTTAAGAACGTCAAGATGGGCCCGAACTGGGGCATTGATCTCGCCGCTCTGCGCAAAGTTGCAACCGCTGAAGCAAAGAAACACCGCGTTCTGGTTTACCTCGTCAACCCGAACAACCCGACTTCCACGATTGCCGACAGCAACGAAATCTTCAACTGGATTAAATCTCAGCCGAAGAACACCTTCTTCATCCTCGACGAAGCCTATGCCGAGTTCGTCAACGATCCTTCCTTCAAGTCCTGCAACGAACTCGTTCGTCAGGGCTTTGACAACTTGGTCGTCCTGAAGACCTTCTCCAAGATCTTCGCTATGGCCGGTATGCGTTTGGGCTACGCCGTCGGCGCCGTGAACGTCATCAACAAGATTCGTGACCATGTCGCCTACGAAGTCATGATGAACCAGACAACGCTGGCTGCCGCTCTAAGCGAACTCAATGACAAGGAATTCTTAAAAGAATCCAAAGAAAGCAATGACGAAGCCCGTGAGATCCTCTACAAGGCTCTGAAGGAACTCAACATTCCTTATCTGCCGAGCCAGACGAACTTCGTTTTCATTGATCTGAAAGCTCCGCTGAAACCCTTCGCAGACAGAATGAAAACCGAACACATTCTCGTCGGCCGTCCCTTCCCGCCTGCCGTTCAGTGGTGCCGTATTTCTCTGGGCACACCCGCTGAAATGCACTATTTCGTTGAAAAACTCAAAGAATTCCGCCAGAAAGGCTGGGTTTAATCGTCTGACTTAGCGGCTTAATTCAAATCCCGGGCTTCGCAGGAAGCTCGGGATTTTTGTGGCGGTTGCAAGACTGCAGTCCCGTCATTGCTCTCTATTGAACTCTTGTTTGGCAAGGTCAATAAAATTTCTTGCTGCTGAAGAAATCTTCCTAGACGAAGTGATGGCGCAGACTTCCACTGGAACGCCGGTCCAATTAGGAAGTAATCGAGTCAAGGACTTTTCACTCTCTCCTAAAGGTATCGGTAAAAGTGCCGCGCCCAGACCCTCCTTTGCTGCGATTAAAGCCGCCTGCGTCGTGTCAGTTTTGAAAGACCACTTCTTTACCGACACCCTGTATTTTTGTCCCTCCGAACCGGTTAGATTCCAAGACGAAGCATTCCCTTCTTGAAGAATTAATTCGGCACTGCTCAATTGCTCGGGCGAAGTTAAAGAAGAGAGTGCCGTCATGACATTCAAATTTGCATAGATTCCGCTGCTGAACACTCCTATCTTGTGTCGCACTCCTGAAAGAGGCATCTCCGTAACCAGGACAAATGCAATATCTGCACCACCTTTGAAGATTTCCTGCGGATCGTTGGTCGTATTCAAAACAATACGAACATCCGGATATTTCTTAAGAAACACCGTTATCGGTTTCATCAAAAACGTTGAGCCGAACTTGACCGGTGCACTGATCCGGATTGTCCCTTTCGGTTCTTCATTAGATAACTCCTTGATGTTCTGAAGCGTTTCAGTAATAAAACCAAGGTTCGGATCAAGCTGTTCAAATAAGGCCTGACCGGCAGATGAAAGAGTCACACGTCGTGTGGTTCGGCTAAATAAAGAGACGCCTAATTCCTTCTCTAAATTCTGAATCAGATGGGTAACGCGTGAAGCTGTTAGGTTTGCCGCTCTTGAAGCCGCTGTAAAGCTCCCCAGCTTCGCGACCAACATGAAAACTTCCAGGGCTTGAAGACGATCCATAATTATTTCGAAAATCGAAAAAATAGATTGCTTTTTATTCTATTTATCCGAAATAAAAAATTCAATAACATACCTCCATTCACTCGTATGGAGATTTGTTATGAATCAAATGAAACGCAGAAATTTTTTGAGAGTCGGTTTAGGTTCGGCCGCTGTTCTTGTTGCGCCAAAAACTTTTGCCGCTGAAAAAGCACTGGATCTTTCTTCTAAACAAGTTGCGGCATTATTCAGCGAATTTGCACAAACGAAAAAAATGTCGCCTGAGCTCAAAGCTTGGTTGGATGATCCGGTCATCCAAAAGATCCCTCCTTACAAAGTCTTTGACAATGTGTGGTACGTTGGACTGCGCTGGGTAGCTGCCTACCTGATCAAAACAAATGACGGATACATCCTCATTGATACGCTGCATCCTCCTTTCGTCGGACATCTCATCGACAATCTTGCCTTACTCAATGTTGATCCTTCCGAAATCAAATACGTGCTTATGACACACGGACACTTTGATCATGTCGGCGGCGCAACCACCTTGAAGCCTTTATTCAAGAACGCAAAATTTGCCATGGGCGAAAAAGGCTGGGAAGAATCTTTCGAGCACCTCGGCAAAGGAGCGGGTCCGAAAACCATGATTCCGAAAGAAATGGTTCTCAAAGACGGTGAGACCGTCACGCTCGGGAACACAACTGTGCGCGCCATTGCCACTCCGGGACATACCGAAGGAACCTTCTCCTATGTTTACCCGGTTTATGCAGACGGTAAAAAATACACGGCTGTCACGATCGGCGGAGTCGGTTTGAACGCGATCAAAGATAAATCACAGTTGGAAGAATATATCCGGTCTCTCGATAAATTGTCGAACAATAAGCTTGATATTTCCGTAAATCTAACTGCCCACCCCTTCAGCACCGGTCAGACAGAACTCATCGAGAAAATCAAAAATAGAAAACTGGGCGAACCTCATCTTTTGGTTTCAAGGTCGGCTTTTCTTCAATATGTTGATGGCCTCAAAGCCGGTGCGGAAAAAATGTTGAACAGCGGAAAATTTAACTAATCCGTGAAGAGTCATTAGGCTTGTCTTCGTCCAACGGAGACAAGCACAAAAAAGCAAAAAAAAAACCGCGGTGAAGGGGTTCCGCGGCCAAATATTCGACGGACAAGGTCGAATGAACACTAGGAAATTCTATGAAACTGCTAACTCCTCATCAGATTCTGCAACTGCAGCCTGATTCTTTTTCTTAGCACCGTAGCGCACTTTCTGAGAGAGGAAGGCAATACCGAAGAGCGCAATACCGACAAGGTAGCCCCACCAGCGCTGTTCATACGGAAGGACGTAGCCGGAAATCAGAGCCGGGAACATCAGAACAACGGTAGCGGCAACAAGAATGAGTCTTTCAAGGATGTTGACTTTATCGATCAGCCAGCCCTGGATGGCGGAGGAAACCGCAACCATACCCAAACCTGTCATCGCAAAAATCATCAGACTTACCGGCAGGGATTCAATACCGATCAGAAGAATGTCGGAGTTGAACAGGAAGAAGACCGGGATGATGGCTGTACGAATATCGTAGAGGAAGCCCTGAACACCGACGGAGATCGGGTTCGCTTTTGCAATTGCGGCACCCGCGTAGGCGGCCAGACCGACAGGAGGTGTGTCGTCGGCCAGGATGCCGAAGTACAGGCAGAACAGATGGGCGGCAATCAGCGGAATCGCAATTTCTTGACCATGCAGTGTCAGACCAGTAGCTAACGTAACGATCACCGGAGCTGTTAGAGAAGCCATGATGATGTAGTTAGCTGTTGTCGGAAGACCCATACCCAGAAGCAGGCTGGCGACGGCGGTAATGAGGATCATCAGGAAGATGTTGCCCATTGAAAGCGCTTCGACAAAGGAAGTGATCTGCTGACCTAAACCAAGGGAGACGCAGCCGACGATGATGCCTGCGGAAGCGGTTGCCAGAGCGACACCGGCCATATTATTTGCACCTGCGGCCATGGAGTTCAGTGTGTTCTTAATTCCGAACTTGAAGGCTGCCCAAAGGTCGGCGTCATGAACTTTAGCAATGGCTACCGGCTGCAGGACCATGATGATAGCGAGCACGATAATGGCGCGGAAGACAGAGAGTTCGGCTGAGTGCATTTCCACCACCAGTTCCCAAATCAGAACGGCAAGCGGAATTAAATAATGAAGACCGTTTTTGAGTTCGACGAAGAACTTCGGCAGTTCTTTCTTAGGAAGTCCCCTCAGCCCCAGCTTACAGGCTTCGATGTGAGTAATCCACAGCAGAGCAATGTAGGAAGCGAAGGCGGGAATGGCAGCAGCCTTTGCCACTTCAACATAAGGGACGTTGACATATTCGGCAATGATGAAGGCGGCAGCACCCATAACCGGAGGAGCTAACTGGCCGTTCACGGAAGAAGCAACTTCAATCGCAGCGGCTTTCGTGGCCGGATAACCGAGACGCTTCATCAGAGGAATCGTGAATGTACCGGTGGTCACGACGTTGGCAATTGAAGAGCCGGAAACCATACCGGAAAGCGCGGAGCTCACAACGGCTGCTTTAGCTGCACCGCCGCGATACTGGCCGAGACCGGAAATCGCCAAACGTGTGAAGAAAGCACCGCCCCCTGCTCTATCGAGCATCGTACCGAACATCACAAAGAGGAACACAACCGTCGCGGACACATGCAGCGGAACACCGTAAATGCCCTGTGTATCCATCGTGATCTGGGAAATGAAGCGGGAAAGTGTTGCACCTTTAAAGGCCACTACGTCCGGCAGGTACGGGCCTAAAAAGACGTAGGCGATGAAAGCACCGCAGATGATGGGAAGTGCAGGTCCCAGAACACGGCGAGTCGCTTCCAGCATCAGAACAATCAAAATCACGCCGAAGATCAAGTCGCGACCGATCGGCATGCCGGGACGCTCGGAAATACCGGCGTAATCAATCACGATATATAAGGCTCCGATAACGCCGACGATACCGATCATCCAGTCAACAATCGTCACGCGTTTCATTGCCAGCAGAATTCTGAGGTCCCAGCGGGACTTAAGCTCTGACTTAAGGGTGGGAAGATTGAGATAAATCAGTGCAAGGGCAAAAGCCAAGTGGAAGGCTTTGACATATAAAGAGTCCAACAGCAACCAGGACGCGGTGGACATTTGGAAAAAGGCCCATGCCAGTGCAACAATGTACGTCAGTTTGGCTGAGAGGCCGGTCTTATCTTCTTTAAGACCTTTATCTCCGAGCTGCTGAACCTGTTTTTTGTATTCGCCGATTACGTCTTCGGAGGCATTCTTCTTGGGCTGAGGAATATAGCCCGGGATGCCTGCCTGTGGCAGCAGCATTTCTGTGTTCGATTTGTCCGTCATGTTGACTCCTTTTACTTCTTAACGAGCCTCTAACGAGGTTCGCAAAGACCCGGAGTCCCGAGTCTTTGCGTCATTTAAAGCTGAATTACTTCACGAGACCTGCTTCTTTGTAGTACTTGAGAGCACCCGGATGGATCGGGGCGGTCAGACCCTGAAGCATGCTTTCCGGCGTCAGGTTGGCAAGAGCAGGATGCAATTTGCGGAACTGATCGAGGTTGGTCATCACTTCTTTGGTGACGGCATAAACGACATCATCCGGTGTATCGGCAGAGGTCACTAAGGTGGCGAGCATACCGACAGTCTTTACTTTGTCCTTAGCGTTGACAGCGTCGGGATACTGATCCATCGGGATTTCGGTCATGCTGTAGTAGGGAGCTTCTTTCAGCAGAGAAGCAACTTCAGCTTCGGAAATCGGAACGATGCGGACTTTGCGTTTGCCGGCAGTTGCTTCTTTAATGTTGCCGTTCGGATGACCGACGGTGTAGAAGAAGCCGTCAATACGTCCGTCCTGCAGAATTCTGGGAGCGTCGGCGGGTTTCAGTTTTTCGTCACGGAAATCTTTCCCCGGAACGATTCCGACGGCGTTGAAGATGTCGGTAGAGTTAATGCGGTTGCCGGAGCCCGGGTCACCAAGGTTAATGGTCTTGCCTTTCACGTCTTTCACGGACTTGATGTTGGCGTCATCGGCAGCAACGAAAGTCACAGCTTCCGGAGCCAGAGCGAAAACAGCGCGGAGTTTTTTAACGGGTTTGCCTTCCCAAGCACCTTTGCCGTTATATGCCATGTACTGTGTATCAGCCTGAGCGATGCCGAAGTCCAGATCTTTAGAGTCGATGGCGTTAATGTTGAATTTAGAGCCGCCGGTCGATTCTACGGAAGCACGAACGCCGTACTGATCTTTTTTAGCATTCACGATCTTGGCAATCGCACCGCCTGTCGGATAGTAAACACCGGTGATGCCGCCGGTGCCGATCGTGACGAATTCTGTTTTAGCAAAAGCAGCGGCGCCTGCCATAGCGAAAGAAGCTGCAACTGCAAAGGGGATGAGTTTTTTTACGAACATGAAAGTCTCCGTTTGAGATTTATTTGTGTAACCAGTGCGTTTGCTGCTCAGCTTTTGGCTTTCATCGCAGCGGACAAGGTCTCGATTTTTTTACTCGCAAACCCCGGAAAAGCGCTTCGCTTTTCCTGTCACTTTCATGTATGCAAAACGCGTGCCAACTTTTTTCAAACAAAACAGCCCAGGAGCCATAGAAATTGAACCAAAACAGCGCATCGGGAATGGACAAAAGTTTTTGATTTGCACTCTCTTGGTGCGTTTGCACCAAATTAGGATTTTTTCGACAGGATGCCCTCTTTTGTGCAAAGAATTTTCAGTTCGCGAACTTAGAATAGGTGCATTGTTTTTAAGGAGCTTTGAATGAGTCAAAAAGAATTTGTTAAGCCCGTCGGTTTAGAAACCCCTTATCGCCTCTTTAATTTAGGCGGAACTGCCTTTGTAGAAAGCAAGCAACGTGACGATCTGGACATCATGCCCGCTTCTTGGAACTGCCCGTTGGATTACGACAAGATGACAGTTGTCATCGATTCGACTCACTATTCCCGCAAGCTCATTGAAGCAAGCGAATACATCCTGCTTGCCGTTCCAGGAATGGGAATTCAGAAAGAAATCCTTTATTTAGGTTCCGTGAGCAAGAATGAGAATCCCAATAAGATTGCCGACAGCGGCCTGAAATTCTTTACGCTTCCTGACTGCGACTTCCCGCTGCCTGAAGGCTGCTCTGCCTGGGCCGTTATCAAACTGATCCGTGAACCGCACAACGAAAAGACTTATGACCTCTTCATGGGCCAAATTGTTAAAGCTTGGGCTGACTCCCGTGTCTTCTCCAACAACCATTGGCACTTAGAGGAAGGTCCGGATGAACTGCGCTCTATGCACTATGTCGCCGGCGGTCACTTCTATGCGATCGGCAAACGCGTCGACGTCACGCTCTAATTTTTCTAATTACTAAGTTGCTTAGAATAGGTCCGAACCAACCCGGACCTATTTTTATGCCAGAAACCACAAAAATCCAATCTGTTGCCATCCTTGGCCGCGGAGCCTTGGGCGTGATGTACGGAGACTTTCTCACTCCGCGTATGCCTGAGGGCTCGGTTTATTTTCTAGCGGACGATAAACGCTGTACACGCTATCGTGAGCAGTCCCTCACAGCCAACGGCCGCCCCTGTTCCCTCCTTTTTGAGAGCCCCGAAGAGGTGAACAAAGTACCTGACTTGCTGATCGTTGCTTTAAAAGGGCCCGCTCTGAAAAGTGCTTTGCAAGGCATCAAAGGTTTGATCTCTGAAAATACGATTGTCATCTCGGTGATGAACGGAATTTCCAGCGAAGACATTATCGAGGAAGAACTCGGAACGCACAGGATCGTCCACTGTGTTGCTCAGCGGATGGATGCCCTTTTTCAGAACGGCATGCTGACTTATAAGAATTTCGGAGAACTCGTGATCGGCCTTAGTCCCGAGCATAAAGACATACCTGAAGTTCTAGATGCGGTTGTCGATTTCTTTAACCGAACCGAAATGCCCTATGTCGTAGACGAAAACATCCTTCACCGTATGTGGTGCAAATGGATGCTCAATGTCGGCGTCAATCAGACATTGGCTGTTTATAACGATGTTTTTCGTCGTGTGCACCAAGAAGGCGAAGCCAGAGAAACTCTAAAAGCCGCGATGCGTGAAGTGCTTGCCCTTTCTCAAAAAGAGGGGACCGGACTCACGGAACAGGATTTTCGAGATTATCTACAGATCATTGACGAATTAAATCCTGACGGCATGCCCTCTATGCGTCAGGACAGACTGGCAAAACGCCCGACCGAGGTCGATTTCTTTGCAGGAACGGTCATCCAAAAAGCAGAGAAACATGCTTTACCGGTACCTGTGAACCGCAAACTTTACGATGAGATAAAAAGTTTTGAGGCTCGGTACTAAATTAACTCACTTTGGTGGAGTTTCGTGAAGCCGTATGTTGAGGCGTCCTACTATGCTCGCAACTATGGAGGTATAGCAAATGTCTAATAACGTTTTGATTCTTGATGCAGGCTGCCAGAACTACGGAAAAGGCGGCGAGCTCAACCATTACCTATCCCGTATTGCTGAGGAAGAACTGACTAAGCTCGGCTGGAATGTCGAAATCACACTGATCGACAGTCAGTGGGAAACTGCGGCAGAAGCAGAAAAGATTAAGAAAGCCGATGTCATCATTGTTCAAACCCCGGGATGGTGGATGAGCACGCCTTGGCAGCTCAAGCGTTATGAAGACCTGGTCTTTGTGCAGCCCGGTGTCGTCGGCAACGACGGCCGCTCGCACCTGCACCCGGACGACAACTACGGCAAGGGCGGCATTCTGACGGATAAGAAGTTCATGATCAGCAGCACTTGGAACGCTCCGAAGACCGCTTTTGACCGTAAAGGCGATTTCTTTGAAGGCCGCGGTGTCGACGGCGTCTTCTTCCCTCTGATTAAGGCTTTCGAGTTCTTGGGAATGAAACAGCTTCCCTCTTTCATGTGCAATGACGTCGTCAAGAACCCGCACATCGGAGAGGATGTAAAACGCTGGAAAGAACACCTTCGCCGCGTTTTCAAGATTGAATAGATAGTTAACGCATAGACAAAATCCTCGGAATCCAAATGACTCCGAGGATTTTTATTTTTAGACGGAACAGAATTCTGTCTTAGAGTTCCATTGCCTTAGAGGCTTTGTCCAGTCCAAAGGCTTTATGAAGTGCGCGGACGGCCAATTCCATGTATTTTTCGTCGACGACGATGGAGGTGCGGATTTCGGAAGTAGAAATCATCTTGATGTTGATATTTTCTTCGGCCAAAACGCGGAACATCTTAGCGGCAACACCGGCGTGACTGCGCATGCCGATACCGACGCAGGAGATCTTGGCGATGGAAGCGTCCGTCAGAATACCCTCTTCTCCGAGGTAAGGCGTGACTTCTTTTTCCAAAACCTTCATGGCTTTATCGAGGTCATTGCGGCTGACCGTGAAGCTGAAGTCGGTCAAACCGTTCTTAGCTGCGTTCTGCACGATCATGTCAACTTCAATGTTGGCTTCGGCAATGTGGCCAAGAATCTTGTAGGCGATACCCGGGGTATCGGGCACGTGCGGCAATGTAATCTTGGCTTCGTTTCTGCTGAAAGCGATGCCGGAAACAACAACTTTTTCCATCTTGGGATCTTCCTCAAAAGTAATCAGGGTACCGGAGTTTGCTTCTTCATCTACCGGAATATCAGGGTCTGTCAGGCTGGAGAGCACGCGTGTCGGAACGCGGTATTTACCGGCAAATTCCACACTGCGGATCTGAAGAACCTTGGAGCCGAGGGAGGCCATTTCCAAAATTTCCTCAAACGCCACAACATCCAATTTGCGAGCGTCGCTGACCACGCGCGGGTCAGTTGTGTAAATACCGTCGACGTCGGTGAAGATAAGGCATTCGTCTGCATGAAGAGCAGCTGCCAGGGCAACAGCGGAAGTGTCGGAACCGCCACGGCCGAGCGTTGTGATGTTGCCCTCTTCATCACAGCCTTGGAAGCCCGCAACAATCACAACCTTACCGTCATTCAGGTCGGCCATGATTCTGTGAGAATCGATCTCTTTAATACGAGCTTTGGTGAAGGCGTTGTCTGTCAGAACTCTGACCTGAGTACCTGTGTAGCTACGAGCCGGCACGCCTAAATTCTGGAGTGCCATCGCAAGAAGACCGATGGTGACTTGTTCGCCAGTTGAGGCGATCACATCAAGTTCACGGGGATCGGGATTCTTTTGAATTTCTTTTGCCAAGGCAATCAGGCGATTGGTTTCACCGCTCATCGCGGAGACGACAACTACTACCTGATGGCCGGCATTCTGCCACTTCGCGATGCGTCGAGCGACATTTTTGATGCGCTCAACGGAACCGACTGAAGTGCCGCCGTATTTTTGAACAATCAACGCCATTTTTTATCTGTATCTTTAAATATCGAAGGGGCTGGTCTTTGTTGTTTCAACCAGAACTAACTTTCATTTTATGTAAAGAATTGATAAAAATTGGCTTTCCTAGTAAAAGTTTGATCGTCCGTTTAGATGACCATCGCAACGTGCACGAAAACCAATAATCCACTGAACAGCACGACGAGATAAGCGATCACACCGAAGATATAAATAGCCTTGAGTAACGGTTTTCCCCTAAGGCGCATCGCTGCCATAAAGCTCAGCACGGAAAAAACGAATCCCCACAAATAGAGAATGACGGCACAAATTAAAAGCGCCAATCCTGCCGCGTCAAAGTTTGGATTTTCGCGGTAAGTAAAGGCCATACCAACGCCGTAGAATACCAACGCCCAAAAGAGGGAGCCGCAGACGAGATAGCCCCAGAAGAGTTTTCCGACGGAACGGTTGCCTGGGAACCCTTTGTTCAGTTCAGCTTCGACTTTTGCCTTTTCTTTCTTTGACTCTGCATCTGAAGGCTGCGCGGGAACCGGCCGTTCTTTTGTTTGATTGGTTTGAGCAGCGATTTCTTCGCTTTTCTTTTCCTTTTCTTGTGTGTCCATGCTTTTCCTAAATTAGTGTTTGGAATAGACGGCGAGTTCAACCAAATTTTGATCCGGATCTCTCAAGTAGACCGATGTCATCTCACCTTTTCTTCCATGGCGAATCACCGGCCCCTCAACGGGAACGTCAAGTTTGCGAAAAGCTTCGGCGATTTCACACGGATCCGAGTCCGTTTGGATTTCCAAACAAAAGTCTCCGGTACCCGGCACGGCAACTTTCGCTTCGGGCAGTAAGGGATGCCCGATTACATGAAGGTTGATCTTAAAGTGCGGGAACTCGATCTCGTACCTTTCGCCGTCCTTTCGAACCGGCAGTCCGAGGAAACGATAAAAAGACACCATGGCTTCCGGCTGAGCCGTCGTCAGACAGAAATGATCCAGTTCCAAAATTTCAAAAAGTTCGGAGGGCACTGAGCATCCGCCGATATAAATCGGTTTTCCTTCCTGCAGAACAATATCTCCCTGCTTAAGCTCGGGATGCATCTGAAGGTATTCGTCTTTGATGACAACCTCACCGCCGATCACCTTTCCCACAGAAATTCGATACAGCGGTTTGGACCGTTTTTTAACGGGATCCCAAATGTTCTTGTACTCAAAGACATATTGCGAAGTTCGCGTTTTTTGAATGCCGAATTTCGCCGTTCTAAGGTCGGTTACCGACTCAGCGCTCACTCTTTCCTCCATTTTTGAGTTTCCTATTATGGACAATTTTGAGACGCTGTTTCATCACCTCCGACTACAATTTCCCTGCTCGGGCAGTAAAAGACCCGACCAAAATTCAAACAACACTACAGGAGGTAAATTCCGATGACTGATTCATGCACATGCTGCTGCGGCTCTAAGAAGGCAGAAGAGAAGAAACCTGTCGATCCGAAGGTCGAAGAAGCCAAAGAACTGAAGAAAGAGGAAGTTGAAGCTGTTGAAGCCAGTACCGTTGAAGGTGAATAATCCTCTGTCTTCTGAATAGGGTAATGGAAATATCAGAAAGCCGCACATGAGCGAGAGTTTATGTGCGGCTTTCTTTTGCCTTTCGGCCAATCACCAAGGAGAAAAGAATGATCGATCGGTTAAGGAACCTTGATATTTGTGAATTCGTGACATTCGTCGCAAGCCAGAACCGGTTTCTTATGACCGTGGTGGCAAGCGCCGCAATCTAAATTTTCTAAGTGAGAATCGTGCGGATTGATATCGTTTTTATCCGTCCTTGCTGCGAGTTTTTCGTAACTGAGGTGGCATTTGAGGCAGCCTTGGGTGTTGACGGCTTTCGGCGGCATTGTGGTATGGCAGGATTCGCACTTCACTCCGCGCTCAACGTGCCGATCGGCCAGCATTTTATCTGCAGCCCAAGCCCCCTGAACAGACAAGAGCGCTAAGGAGGCTACGAGCAGTAACTTCTTCATGGGAAAATCCTTTTTTCTTATTGCCGGAGACCGGCGCCTGTCGGCGCCGGCGTTATTTAATTATGACCAGGGTGTTTCGTTGGCGACTGTTCTGCCGGCGATTCTGCCGAATACGCAGGCTTCGGAGTTGTTTGTGGCACCCTGATAGATATGGCCCCACATAGAACCTAATTCACCGGCGCTGTAGAGGCGAGCGATCGGCTGGCCGAACGGATCGAGAACCTGGCCGAGTTTATTGCGGCGCGGACCGCCCTGGGTGTTCAGGATTGTCGGATAGAGCTCGGCAGCGTAGTAAGGACCGTCACCGATCGGACGAGAGATCACAGGAGCTTCACGGCCTTCGAAAGCAACCTTGCCCTTCTTCTCGAGAGGACGACCGAAGTCTTTATCGGCGCCGGCATTGATCTGGCTGTTCCATCGATTGACGGTTTCAACAAGGTTTTCTGCCGGAACGTTGATCTTCTTAGCCAATTCTTCGATGGTCGGAGCAGACACGATCACGCCTTTTTCAATTTCCGCAGAGTTGTCCTTGCTCCACTTGTAGTTTTCTCTGTTGAGTGCATAACCGGAAGTAGCACCGCCGATGATCGGGCCTCTGAGTCTGGCTGCTTCATCAAAGACGACGAAGCACGGGATACGCGGATAGCGATGTTTGATCGGATCTAAGACGTTAACACCGTAAATGCAGGTGTGGTTGTCCATCTTTTCATTAGCAAATCTCTTGCCGTCCTGGTCAACGTAGATATAAGAAGGAGCGAGCATGTTGATCTGCAGAGCTGTCTTAAGGCCCGGAACAACCAAGCCGAGCGGGCAAGACAGAGCGTTCATATGCCAGAGGTCGGCACCGGCAGCCTGAGCCATTCTGACGCCGTCACCGGTGTTGCCGGGATGGCCCAGACGATGGAACTTCTGCCCCATCGTGTGGTTAGACAGCATGTTGTCGTCGAATTCATAACCGCCGGTAGCGAGAACTACACCGCGACGAGCCTTGACAGCCTGCTTCTTACCATCGATTTCAACCCAAACACCGAGAACTTCGTCGTTCTGAGTGATCAGCTGCAGGCCGCGTGCATTGTAAACAACGGGGACCTTCCGGACGGTTTCAACCGCGTAGCGATAGTTGTTGAAAAGCATGTCGCCGCCGCGTGTCTTCTGTCCTTTCGGAGTGCGGAAACGCCACTTGTCGATGGCATCGGATTCAGGAATGTTCTGGAAGCCGGCGTGACCGTAGATGTAAACCTTCTGGTCCGGAGCTAGAGAAAGGAGGAAGTCTTTGGACTTCATCGCTTCGTCAACGAAAGCTTCAAGCAGTTCCTGGTCTTTCTGAGAGTTGGCAAAGTCGTAAGTCTTTGCAAGGTAAGTGATAGCGCGTTCGCGGTTGTTCGGGATCATCATGCCGCCGGAAGAAACGGCTGTGTTGCCGCCGCCCTGAGCTGTTTTTTCAAAGATGACAACCTCTGCACCTGCATCTTTAGCTGTGATGGCTGCAGAAGCGCCTGCACCGCCGTAACCAAGAATGACGACGTCAGCTTCACGATCCCATTTTGCGGGAAGATCGGCCTGAGGTTTTGCAGAAGCCTGAGAGACGACTCCGCCTGCAGCGGCTGTCGCAAGAAGGCCCTTGAGGAACGTGCGTTTTGTGACTTGCATTTGAGTTCTCCTATCGTTGGATTTGAGTTATTGGTTTTCGTAACCGACAGGAGCATTGTTGCCCGTTCCACTACCTAGGTATTTTGCGTTTGATCAAACTTTCTTCATTTAGTCGATTAAGTATTTTTACGGATTTGTATTTTCTTTAATTGCTTCCGTCAGGCTGTTCAACTGAGCCAACGTCCTGATTTGAAGTCTTTTCATTGCAGCGGCTCGATGATTCTCAATTGTCCGCACGGAGTTACCGAGACGTTCGGCAACTTCTTTATTGAGTAGACCGGCTGCGATCAAAGTCAGCACCTGCTGTTCCTTTTCCGTCAACGTTTCCCAGCGTCTTTTGGCCTCGTTAATGTCGAAGTCCAGCACCGCAAAACCATTGCTGCAGCGCCTGACGCAATCACGCACCACGCTTAAAAGCCTTGCGTGATCGACAGGTTTTTGAAGAAATTCCACCGCGCCGGATTTCATCGCGGAGACGGCCATATCTATACTTCCGTGGCCTGTGAGGAAAACAATCGGCAGAAAAATTTTTCTGCGGTTCATTTCCTGCTGCAGCTCAAGGCCCGTCATCTCCGGCATACGAATATCAAGGATGAGACAGCCGGGAACACTTGCGGCATCTTCGATTAAAAATTCACGCGCACTCGCATAAGCGGCACATTTCCACCCTTCACTTTCAAGCAGGAAAGAAAGGCTCTCGCGCATATCCTCGTCATCATCGACGATGCGAATTAAACAACCTTGGGGCACGATTACTCCTTCGCTGACGGAAGACGGACGAGAACGGAAAGGCCTCCGGATGGAATCCGTTCAAATGTGATTCTTCCTCCCAAGTCCTCGGCCAAGCCTGCAACGATGGATAGGCCGAAACCGAGTCCGCTGTGTTTAGTAGTTGCCATCGCCAGCTGAGATATTTGTTTCCATTCAGCGTCCGACATCTTTTCACCGTTATCTTCCACCTTAATGCAAACAGCACCCCCCTCCGATGAGAGGTTCACAATCACACGTCCGTTTTGTTTATCTTTTACTACTTCTATGGCGTTTTTTACAAGGTTGATTAGGATAATTTCCAATTCGATCGGGTTCGCCTCGACAAGAAGGCGCTCACCCTCCTTTTGAAATTCGACTTCCGTATCCGGAGATGAGGCTTGAATGTCCCGAAGTATTTTTTCAGCAGTTTTGCCGACGTCAACAGCTTGTCTCTGTCTTTGCCCCTTTGCATACGAGCGCACCTGATTGACCACTTCCGATGCTCGCTGAATTTGACCGTCTATGCGTTCGATTCCCTTTTCCAGCATGTCTGCGGAAACCTCTCCGCTTTCCATTCGGCGGCGGAGTGCAAAGCAATAGGCTGCAGCGGCTCCCAGCGGCTGCTTCAATTCATGTGCAATCATTGAACACATCTGTCCGACCAAGCCGACCTTTTGAATTTTGTCCAAACGGCTTTTAACCAATGCAGATTCCGCTCTTAATTTGCGTTCGCGTTTTAGAGATTCGGATAAGGCGTGCGTTCTCTTGTTAACCAGATATTCACTCCGTATTCCGTGCAAGATCAAACCGACAATGAAGATCAGGACAAAAACAAAATACTGCCAGTAAGCTTCAATGAAGCGTTTAAAGCTGAAGTGTTGAAGATATTCATACGGCCCGATTTGCAGCTGTTTAAACAAGTCATCAATCGGCGTGAAATCTGTCGCTACGCTCCAGTGAAGATTGTTTTGCAAAGGTTTAATTTCCAAGACGGCAGCCGTGACCTTGCGGCTAACCTCCGGCGGTGTGTTCGGAGTTGTAGACAACGTCCAGTTCGGATAAAGGCGAGTACAGACTTCGCATGGAAAATCGGCCGTCTCCTTTGGTTCTAATACTTTGACTTTGCCTGACTTAATCAAACCTGCATTTTCCAATACACAAGCCCGCACAATGCCAGCATCTGTTTTACTGGATAAAACTGCATCAATGACCGGAGACGCTCCGTGACCGAGAAAATCGACTCTTGAAAAGAAATGATCAGGATCAAACCCTCGCTTCTGAAGTTCTCCTGCTGCAACTTGCCAACCGGAAAATGCGAAGGGGTAGTTAGCGCTGACAGACTTGTTTTTTAGTGCAGCAATAGAGTCTATATCCTGCCTGTCACTGCGGACAAAGAATACAGAACCCTCAGCGTAGTTAGGGTTTGGTGCTTGGGTTGAGACCATCGTCGCCAAATCTCGCAGCCCATAGCCTTCCAACAGGAACCTTCGATAGTTGCCTGCAGAAGAGAGAACCAAATCCAGCTGTCCGTTCTTCAGGGAGTTCTGCAGTCGATTGAGTTCCAAATACTCGACTTCCAGCTTGTCAGGTTGAACTGCATCCCGGATTGCTTTAATTGTCGGATCAATGAGCACCTTATTGATGCTGTGCTCGGCAAAGGAAGATATGCCGAGTCTTAACGTTTCAGCAGCATGAGAGGACCAAACAGAACTGACAAGCAATAGTGAAACAATGAGTCTTGGAAATGCACGGTTCAAACTCAAACAGAACATCATTGGTCCTCCGGAAAGCTTTCTGGCTGTCCTCGCTTTCTCTTTACGCGATCCTCTTGGTTTTTAATCCGGTGACCAAAGAGAGTGACGCTCCAACGCATACTCTCTGTCCACCTTGCCGGAGAACATGGCCGGCAAAAGATTACGGTTAGCCTTAATCACAAAAGCCGCCATGTGTCCCACGAACAGAAGAAGACACAACACAAAACCCAAGTTATGGAACTGTGCAATATAAAAAGTCCAGGGATCTTCCAATTGAATGCCCGGAAGATTTTTATAGGTTTTCAGAAGGCCCGTGACGATCAGAATTAAGAACGTGACCGCAAAAGCAGCCCAGGCCAAACGCTGCTCCGGCAGGTACTTCGCGCTCGGAGGCTCTTTCTCTCCGGAAAGAATCGCTTTAAAAATCAGAATGCTTCCCTTCACGTCGCCTTTCTTCGGAACAATATCGAACTCTTTATTCAGCGCATGGTAGAACACGTGGAAGCAGCAGAAGAACACAAAAATTAAGCCGAAGAAGTAATGCATAGACAACGTCGTAAAGTAGTTTCCCATCCACTCTCCTAAAGATGTCAGGCCGTATCTCTTAGCCACAGGCATCTGAAGGATTCCGGTAAAAATCAATCCGAAACAGCTCAATGCGATGCCCCAATGCACAACTCGATTAGTTAGAGGTTGTCTGATGATTTTCATTTCCGCACCGCATTATTGAGATTGATCTTTGTCGTTCTTTCTTTTTCTTAGGGCGACGGATGCTCCCAAAGCCACAATCGGTGCAGCCAAAGTTCCAAGCACTAAAGGCGTCGACTGACTCAGTTTCGAATCGACTTCGTTCATGAGCGGTCTTCCCGGATGAATCTTTGGCAATTGGGAGTGCAGCTGACGGTTAATCTTTTCAAAGGGCATTGAGCAAACATACCAAGTTGCGGTTCCGCCGTTTTCTTCTTTACCGTATACAAAACGGTTTTTTGCTAAGGATTTAAACTTTTCTTCTGCCTGCGAGATAGGGAGAACCAACATGGCTTTTTTGGGGCATTCCGTCGAGCATGCAGGCTCTTTGCCTTGAGCGATGAGATCAGCACAAAAATCGCATTTATACATGACTCCGCCGCCGGCTAATTTCGGTTCTACTTTAAGATAGATTCCCACACCCGCCTGGCGCTGAGGAATATTCCATGGGCAAACATCCCTGCACTTCGCCCCTCCGAAACACACGCGATCATCAATCTTGACCGCTCCTTGTTTAGTTTGGTCGATGGCTCCAAAAGGACAGAGCTTGCGGCATGGAGCATCAAAGCACTGCATGCAGCGTCTCGGAAGATAAATATCTTTTCCGTCAACGGAAACATGCTGAAGATAAATCCAGTTGTACGGAGTCAGCCGAGAAATGTTATCCCGATCGTTTGAAAAGTCCTCATACTTGGGCTGAGGCCAGTAAGGCTGCACCGGCTTCTGCGGCTCTGGATAGCGAGCCTGATTTTTAGCACGGCAGGCTCTGACGCACGCAGGAATCGACAAATCCGTGCAGCCGTCGCACTTATCTAAGTCGATAATCGTAATTAATTGCTCGGAGCTCTTTGGGGAAGCAGAACGAGCCGGAAAAGCTTCAAGCGCCAATCCGGAGGCAAGTGCGGCCTTGAGGAAACCGCGTTTTGTAGTTTTGTGCATTTGAGATCTTGAGATTCTTCTTGGGTGCAGCTCTGAGCGTAGCGATTCAGAGAGAAATGAGCAAGTCGAATCAGCCTAAAGCACAACCTTTTCTGCAAAATCTAAGATGTTTTCCTAATTAGTACTTTTTCTTCTTCACAGCAACGGAAAAAGAGAATCGATCTGCCGTATGAAACGATTCGGATGCAACGATCGTTCGCCCACGAACATCCATGTAATTCCGAATAATCTTCAAAGCCGCCGTCCCGTGAGGAACTTTAAATAAATCTGCCACCTCGTCAGGCATGATCGTGCCCGAGAAAGTTTGCTTAACTTCATCACATTCCCGTCCGAGGACTTCTTCTGCCAATGTAATAATGAGTTCTTCGGGGCGTTTCTTCACTATCTCTAAGACCTCGGCTGCTTCAGTCGGAATGTAAACGTACGTCACGACCACGGTCTCTTGAACTTTCTCAGAAGCGACGCGAATGTTTTTAAAGCGAATGACCAGATCCCCAGGCTTTAAAGACAACCGTTCTGTCAATTCTTCATCGACGACCAATTGGGTAACGTTCTGGATTTTTCTCGGGTATTGATTGCCGTAATGGTCAATATCTCTAATTCCGTCCAACTCGCTCAGGAACTTGCCTGTTCTTGTTCTTGATTTAACTCTGGTTCCGATATGCGGTTTTCGTTCAAAAAGTCCTTGCTGAGTCAGATAGGTAAGTGCTTTCCGCATTGTGTCTCGGCTGACTTTATATCTTTTAGCCAGATCAATCTCGTTCGGGATGATAGAGCCGACCGTCCACCTCCCCAAAGAGACTTCTAAGGATATTTCTTCTGCGATCTTTTTCCAGACGGGTTTTTGCAAAATAAGAGATTTGTAGGTTCTAAATACGGACAAGTTCGATTTTATCTAAGCGCGAAGCCAACAACCATAAGGGTTTTGTGTTTTGTCGCCTACAAAACTCGGCAATAAGTTGGTAGACATAACTTAACTCTTTGATTTATTAAATAAAGTTCTTAAACTAAACGCCGAACTATTGATAGTTATCAAAACAAATGCACTTACTCGTTGTTCCGCTTGTCCTCTATTTGCAGAATGAAGCCATACAAAACCGATCTCAATTTTTAAGGAGAGAAAATGCCTTCTACTGCAATCGACAGCCAGATCCACGGCTGCATGTTTAGTACCGATGAAATGCGCGAAATCCTGAGTGATAAAGCTTGGGTCCAAAAATGGCTGGACACAGAAGCCGCGCTCGCTGCCGCTCAAGCCGAACTCGGCGTCATTCCAAAGGAAAAAACCGACATCATCAATCAATACGCTAAAGCTGAACTCATCGACATTCCGAGCATCGGCGAATACTACAAGAGCTCTATTACGATCGTACCCCTGCTGAAAGCCTTCAAAGCAATCCTTCCGGAAAACGCCGGAGAGTTCGTGCATTGGGGAGCTACGAGTCAAGACATCGTGGACACAGGTATTGTCTTGTTAGAAAGAGATGCCTACGAAGTCATTCTTCGTGATATGAAACTCTGTCAGGAATACTGCCTAGACTTGGCCAAAAAATACCGTAACACCATCATGAGCGGCCGTACCCACGTCGTCCACGCTCTTCCGATCACCTTCGGTTACAAAGCGGCTATTTGGGCCGATGAACTGGGTCGCGATATTGAACGCCTCGAAGAAATGAGAGACCGAGTCTTCGTCGGCGAAATGGCCGGCGCCGTCGGTACCTTGGCTTCTCAGCCTGAACACGGCCTGGAAACTCAAGAACGCATGTTCAAGATCCTCGGTCTGAAGACTCCGACGATTGCGTGGCATGTTGCCCGCGATAACCAAGCCGAATTTGTTTCCGTTCTTGCCCTTTGCGCCGGAACTCTCGGCCGCATCATGCATGAAATCCTGACACTGCAGAGAACAGAAATTCTTGAATTGGAAGAACCGTTCTTCATGGGCAAAGTCGGTTCCTCCACCATGCCGCATAAACGCAATCCGGCCGTTCTGGAAAATGTCCTGGCGCTTCTCAGAAATGTCCGCAGCATCGCCCCTTCTATCGTAGAAAGCATGATCAGCGAAATGGAACGGGATTGGGGCTGCTTCCTCTCTGAGTGGGAGGCTATTCCTCGTGCATGCCACATGATGGCTGCCGCGCTGGAAAAATCCAAGAACATTCTGAAGAACCTTATCGTTTATCCAAAACACATGGAACGCAACTTGTTTGCACAGAAAGGCCTGATGCTCAGTGAAAACGTCATGATGCACCTGGCCAACCGCCTCGGTCGTATGACAGCTCACGGCATTGTTTACAAGGGTGCAATGGAAGCTTATGAAAAAGAAATACCCTTTAAGGACGTTCTGCTGCGTACACCCGAAGTTGCCGCAGCCTTTACGGAAGAAGAAATCGACGCAATGCTCGATCCGCATAACTATGTGGGGTTAGCTCCGGAATTTGTCGACCGTGTCGTTGCCAAATACAGCAAGAGCTAGCACTTACTTCCTTGATTAGTTGTCCCTTAACTGAAGAAAGGTCTTCTGCGGAAGGCCTTTCTAAGGATACCATTATGTCTAATAAGCCTATTAAGCTCTGGCAATATCTCGTCCCAATCGTGGTTTTGCTTGCGATTTGGTTTTACCCGGTTCCCGAGGGCCTCAAACCACAAGCCTGGCATATGTTCGCCATCTTCGTCGCAACCATTGTCGGCATTCTTTGTGCACCTCTTCCTTCCGGCGCCTTAATGTTCATCGCGCTGGCTCTTTCTATTTTCACCAACACGCTAAGTTTTAAAGCAGCACTCTCAGGTTTTGCTTCCGGTACGGTCTGGATGATTTTCTCTGCTTACGTTCTTTCACTCGGATTCGTTCAATCCGGACTAGGAAGAAGAATCGCCTATAAAACGCTTTCCTTATTTGGAGGCTCTTCGTTGGGCATCGCTTACTCCTTGGGCATTGCCGACCTTATTCTCGCTCCGGCAATGCCGAGTGTAACCGCTCGTTCCGGCGGCATCATTCTCCCGATTTCCAAGTCCATTGACCAAGTTTTAGACTCCGAACCAGGCCCAAAGCAAAAGCGTTTAGGTGAATTCTTGACCATGACTTGTTTTC
Organism: Parasutterella sp.; assembly: GCF_057870745.1. NCBI lineage: Bacteria > Pseudomonadati > Pseudomonadota > Betaproteobacteria > Burkholderiales > Sutterellaceae > Parasutterella > Parasutterella sp. The sequence goes on from NZ_DBMALT010000032.1 coordinate 31,389, forward strand.
AGTTCACTCCGATCACCGGCGCTATGTTCATGACCGGCATGGCTGCAAATCCTCTTTGTGCAACACTGGCAAAAGAAGGTTTAGGCATTGAGCTGACCTGGGTAGGCTGGTTCTGGGCTGCAGTCGTTCCGGCGATGATCTGCTTTTTCGTAATGCCGTTGCTTTCCTACAAGATTCTTAATCCGGAACTTAAACGTACTCCTGAAGCCAAGAAGATGGGACGTGAAGAGTTGAAACATATGGGACCGATGTCTTCGCAAGAAATCAAAGTTGCGATCGGCTTCGTCTTAGCCCTTCTTGGCTGGGGCACCACAATGTGGACCGGGCTAAATGCCAACGCCATCGGTATCGGGCTTGCTGCTTTGCTCTTTGCGATGGGGGCCGTAAATTGGAAAGACGTCTTAGCGGACAAAGCCGCATGGGATACCGTTGTTTGGTTCGGCGTCATCATCTCCTTAGCAACCGGTCTCACATCTCTCGGTTTCATTAAATGGATGTCTGCTGGATTTGCCTCTATGCTCACCGGAATGGATTGGATGACAACATTCATCCTGCTCGGCTTTGCCTATATTTACCTTCACTACGTATTTGCAACTGCCTCTGGACATGTGGCGGCGATGTATGTTCCGTTTGCCGCTGTGGCGATCGGAGCCGGTGCACCTCCGCTGATGGTTGCCGTCTGCTTTGCCATTTTCTCTAACTTCATGTGGGGCATTACAGAATATGCCGGCGGTCCCGGCCCGATCTACTTCGGACAGGGTTTCTTTGAAAGACCTAGGTTCTACAAAATCAATTTTGTTCTGGTTACCGCAAGTGTCATTATCGTTTTTGCAGTCGGTATGCTTTGGTGGAAAATCATCGGCTTGTATTAACAATATGATCAATGCTGTCGGCACGTACCTGCCGATTTCCGCGTGTACTCCGGACCAATTCCATTCAAAAGCATTTTCGTGAGATTATTCTTACGTGAATCGAGTAGGGGAAGCTTTCACCTACCCCTCTCACACCACTGGGCATGCGGGTCTCGCACCCAGCGGTTCCAATTAACCTATGCGGGTCGCCTACTTGCT
>NZ_DBMALT010000033.1:0-31018 GCF_057870745.1 Parasutterella sp.
GTCTCTCGAAATAAGGGGCTGGCCCGGGAGACCAAATTTAAAAAATCGTAACCTGTTCCGCGGAACAGGGAATGTTGTTCCAAGACCGTATCCTGCGACACGCAGTGGTTCCTTCCATTAAGTTGGCTCGCATTTTCTGCTTGTGGCGGTTAAAGGTCAGCACTGTATCAACGTAGGCATCCTCCTTAAACCACGTCAGATAGGCCTTACCGCCAAAAGAATGAATGTCTGTCTTCCCCGCGTCTCCCTCGACCCTAATGTTCCCGTCAGTCATGCCAAGTTGGGCGCCGATAATCCAATTCTGATCGATTTTTTTATCGGTACCAAAAGAAACGGTCGAATATCTCAGTCTGCTGCCAACGGATGAATAGGAAGCAAAACGTCCCTTCTCGTATCTGCCTAAAACATAAGCTCCGTCAGATGCGCCTCTTCTTAACTCACCCGTTCTTTCCTGAAGGTCCGCCAGCGAACTGAGGTATTGAACGACAGCGGCACCCGAACCAACAACAGAAAGCACGGTTTTACCCGAACGAGACAAGCCGACTTCAGGTACTTCGGGAGCGGGCGCCGGAATCGAAGGAGTTTCACCCGGATCGAGCGGAGGTACAGTCGAATCATTCGGAGGAAAGACAGGAAAAATGGGTTTTTCTTCTTTTTCGGAAGTAATTAACCAAACTCTTTGATCTTCATACTCAACCGGCTGGATATCCAGCTTATATTGAAAGGGTCCGGCTTCTACCAAGCCGCCATTGCCCAAAACAAATTCGGACCTGTTAGCACTGGGCAGAGCGTCATCAAAACTAAAAACATGATGGACTAACTTCGTCTCCGTAAGGCTCGCACCGCTGGTTCCTAGATAAACAGAGTGAACGCCCTCTGCGTCTCCACTCTGACGGATACTTCCAGCCCTTCCTCCCGGAAGATAGAACGCCGCCCCCGTTCCCTTGAGGCTTTGAATTTCCAGAGGACGAAGGCCTTTGTCGCTTCCAACTTCTATAACCGCACCTTCCGATACGGTCAGCTCTGTGACGTTGGAATGCATCGCGTTTTGCCAAATGCTGCCGGCGCCCAAAGAAATATATGAACCTCCCTTTCCCTCTTGAAAATCCGTAAAGACAGCACCGTTTAAGACACTTCTCTCGCCTAAAGTAATATCCAGCCTCGCACCATTAATAACCGAGACTGCATCAGCAAATTTTAGGCTTCCTTCGGGGAGAACAGTAAAAGACGCAGACCCGCCAGTCTGTTGAAAATTCAATTTTTTTAAGGCGATATTCCGGCTTTCAATTTCAACTTTTCCGCTTCCGTCTATCAGCAAAGCCTTATCAAAAATCATTGAATCGGATGACTTTGCTTTGAGTGTACTTTGAGCGCGGACTGTTATTTCTCCGCCGAATAGAACGTCTCTTGTTTTTAATTCTTTCCTCTCATCAAGACCGATATGAACGTAAGTTTCGTAACCTTCGTCCAAGTTAGAAACAAGAATATCGCGATTGATCATTACGGTTGGAGCATCAATGATCAGAGCGCCATCAAAGATCCATAAAGGAAAAAGACCTGAGTGTTTCTCCTTTTCAGTCAAAATCTGAACACTTTCTGAAGCTTTCAGCTCAGCTTTGCTTCCAGCGCCCATCCACCCGATTGAGCCGTAGAGGATGATTTCTTTGGCCTCCAGAAAGGCGGAAGCCCCCTCTCCCAACGTAATTGAGTACGGATCTTTGTGGCCATCCAGAACCCCGGGCTGCGGTTTATTGAGGATAATCTTCTCTCCCGCCGAAATATGGACGCTGTCTTGATATCCAACCTGGACTGCTGAACCAAAACCTTTTACTGAAACAGACTCAGGTGTGAGAACAAAACTGCCCTTGTCCGCTTTGAAAATTAAATTTTTACCGTGAGTTGCGACAGAATTGCCGAGGATGTTGCCTTCGGTCCAAACATTCCAAGTTATTTCAGTTTCTTGGGAAAAGAACACGTAGTCTCCTTTGCCAACAAAATCCTCAAGTTCTTTTCTCAATACATGCTCTATCGGGGCAGAATGAATCCGCTTATGATTAGGAACATACTCCTTAAATAAATATTCGTTTGCATCGGTTGATGCAAAGCTTGAACCTGAATTCCTCAGTTTCTAGGTGATATTTTCACAATTTTTCTCATTTATTCTGTAGCCCATTGATTCTTAGCTCTTTTTGGGTAGCTGAGGGATTGTTTTGTTATTTCTCATAGGGGATAATTATCCCCTATGAGAAATACTCTATCTCCTATGAAGTCAGATGTGCAAAGCCAGGAAGACACCTTCCTTGCTACAGGATCGATTTCGCCGGTTTTTATTAAGAATAACCACGGGATTTCCTATGCCATCTTCTATAAAAACCAATGGAAAGACAATAAATGCGAGAAGCTTTTCCAGAAGACGGTAGGCAGAGTTTTAGATGACAACTCAATCGAGCTGGGGAAACGGTTTCTTAGTCAGTACCCGTCGCTAAAAGGATGCCGTGCAAAGCTAGCGGGAAGACAAGTCCGGCTTTCCGGCGGAAATGTCTCTGCCTTACCTCCGCTGGCTAACATGGCTGAGCAAAGGCAAGCCTTTTTCCGTGAACTTGATCAAGACACTCGTTTATCTGCCGGTGCATCATACGTATTGTGGGAAATCGCCAAACAAAATCATGTCGCTGCTGACTTAGAGGCAGTGTTTGGGAAAGACACAGCCTCCCTTCTTCTTTCGCTGTCGATATTTTTTGCCACCGATCCCGGTGCTGTGGCTTCCGAATTTGAGATTTACAGCCACCATACCTGGCTGCCCGGTCCTCCTGCAACTTCTCAGCAAATTTCCGACCTTTTTCAGCAGCTCTCAAATCCGGAGATTATGGCCTTTCTAAAAAGGCGGTTATTCCGCTCACAGCAAGATTCGGAAGGAGGCGTCTATTGGAGCTTTGATACTACCTCCATCTCTTCGTATTCCGAAACCATCCGAAAAGTCTCTTACGGATATAGCAAAGAAAATCCCGAGCTTCCACAAATCAACCTGGGCTTGATTGTCTCCGAGAGCTCGGGAGAGCCGTTGTATTACAAAGTTCTCGAAGGCTCCTTAAGCGATCCTTTGGCGTTAAGACAAATGTTGGTCGACACCGCAAACTTAAAAAGCTCAGATGTTAGTTTGGTGATGGATCGGATCTTTAGTTCTCCGACCTTGTTAGACAGGCTTTATGAGCAAAACTTGGGATTTATCTGCGGCTCCAAGACTAATCTTTCTTACTGCAAATCCGTATTGACCAACTTTGAACCCCTGCTAAGAGTCGGCGGTTTAGACACCTTCTTGGACGAATACTCCGTGCAAGCCAAGACTGCGTCAACGACCTGGACTTATAGAGATCCGACAACCGGCCATCAGGAACGTCGCTCCCTCTTCATTCATGTTTATTTAGATCCGTTCCGCGCGGCTTGCGAAAGAGAATCGCTTCTGAGACGACTTAAGGCGGTTGAGAAAAAACTTTTAGAGAAATCTGCTCTGAACGATGCGGACAGGGATCTTCGCAACCGTTTCTTTAATAAGGGATCCTTGGGATGGAGTTACAGCCCCGAACGGTGGAGAGAAAACGAGAAAAAGTTCGGTTTATTTATCTTGGTTTCTAATACCGTTAAGAAGCCGGCAGAGGCTCTCAGAATCTATCGGCAAAGAGACATCATTGAAAAGAACTTCAATAACCTCAAAGAACGCTGCTCAGGTCGACGTATGCACTGTCAGGAAAGCGCCCTTGAAGGGAAGGTTTTTGTGCTGTTCCTCAGCTTGATTCTGCTGATGAACTTAAAGATGAGGTTCCATTTGGCAAGAGAAGCTGCCGGAAGGCTGAAAACTCCTCCGAAGTACCTACCGGACGACATCCCTGATTTTTTAAGGATGATGGAAACTATCGATGTAACCAGCAGGAGTTCTGAAGAGAACAATTCTTTTTACTGGGACCTCATCCCTAAGAAGCTGCGGGATACTTTAGAAAGCCTAAAAATACCTGAGCCCCCAAGATTTATTATCACCTAGGAGGCTCGGAATTCAGGCTTGAACCAAAAACTTGGGACGGAGAAAAAGCCGTGAATAATGAAAGAAGTACGGCGTTTGCGGTTTGCGCTTTTATTATCTTTCTTGGGTGCTTCATGAGATCCTTTTTCGTTATTTCTTACATTCTTTAGTTCTCACCACAGACAAAAGGTGAGCCGAAAGAAGCATTCAAGAGCGGCGAATTATAGGGGTGTCTTTAAGACGAAAAAGCGCGGAAAAATGAAGCAAGCTAAACTTATATCAGTTTTGTACGTACAATTTTTTAACTATCTTCTTGAATAAAAGTCAACAAAAATGACAAATAAGACAGATTGTGAAAAATGTTTTTCTTTGTAAGCCTTCTATAGATAAGTCAATTTTTGAATTTCTAACCTAGAGAAATCTATTTTTTAATGTTATCTATTTGATTTTAAATGTTTTTAATGGAACTGAAAAATTGCAAAACTAGAGAACCAAAAGTTTAAAAATCATACTAAATCCTTTTATTTCAGTGGAATAGAAGGATTTTTTATGTTATACTAGATTATCTAATTAGATAATCTATTTTAATCATGAAAACGCCCAAACTTCCGCCGCTCATCATTAAAAAGAGTCCTTCGGCTTTCTATGTTTACACCTACAAGAACAAATGGGACCCGGAGAAAAAGAGAAGTTACCGCGCCAGCTTCAAGAAAGTCGGCACTGTCACCTCAGGCGAGAAAGAGGGAAGAATCCGATGGGATGACCATTTTTTAGCTGAGCGCCCGGAATTGAGGGACTTTATCTGTGAACGCAAAGGTAAAGATTATGTCTTTACTCCCATGAACGAAGGCGGCTTTACGCTTTCTCAGGCAATGGAAGTCAAACAACTGCACGCGGGAGCTACCTGGGCACTGGATCAGCTCGTTGTTCAATCTCCCATTGGAGAAGCTCTCAAAACAGCCTTTCCTCAGCGCCGGGACTATCTAAAAGTTTTATCGATTGCGTACTTCATAATCCTTAACCAAGACAACAATATTTCTAGGTATCCGACCTTTGCCGAAGCAACCCGTCTGCCGTGGGGAGGGCCTTTGCATCCCTCCTCAATAGGCAGGATTTTTAGGAAAATCAAAAAACAACAGATAGAAAATTACTTCTCAGCTGTACAGGAAAGCTTAATAGAACAGAAGAAAAAAGTTGGGGACGATGACAAACTGACATTGGCTTTAGACTCGACTTCCATTTCCAGCTACGCTAATAAACTGCCAAACGTAGAAAGAGGCAGGAATAAAGACGAGGACAACCTTCCTCAAATTAATCTGCTGATGTTGGTTGAGTCCAAAAGCGGGCTGCCCATCTTCTATCGAACCTACGATGGAAACGTTCCGGATGTACAAACTGTCAGACGAGTTATCGCTGATAACTCGCGACTAGGCATCCAAAATGTCGTCCTTGTGTCTGACCGCGGCTACAGCGGCACAAGAAATATCAATGACTGCCTGAGAAATAAAGTCGGATTTCTGTTCAACATGAAATGCGGGGTGTTAGGCAGTCTTACCCAGGAACTCATTGATGAAGAAAGACTCAATCTCCAGGACCTAAACCGAAGGGATTGGTATACCCAGGTCTTCCAGGTGACAAAGAAAATCAACTGGATTTACGAGCCTAGTCCTGTAAAAAACCAGAGATCCACAAGAAAGACACAGGAAACTGCGGAGCTTTACTGGCACATCTACTTCGATCGACAAATTGCTGAGAACGCCAGACAAGGACTGTTCGAGAGAATCGATCGCGTACAGGAAAAGATAGCCAACGGTAAGGCGCTCGATGAAAACGAACAAACTCTATTGGAAGAAGTCTTTGAAAAACATGAGCAAGACAACGCCGTCAGCTACACCGTCGACAATAAAAAAGTAGACCAAAAGCTCCGCTACAAAGGTTATAGAGTGCTCGTGAGTGACGAAATATCTGATGCCGGAAAAGCTTGGTGTGCTTACCAGGAACGCTGGATCGTTGAAGATACGTTTAAAACGCTCAAATCTCGCTTGGGCTGCTCTCGAAACCGAGTCTCTGATAACGAGTCATTAACCGGCAAAACATTTGTGCAGTTCTTGGCGACCTCTATTGCAATGATCGTCAGAACGAGACTGAGAAAATACAGTGAGGAGTGCAAAAAGAACACCGCCTTGCCGATGGTTTATGACGGAGACTGCAGAGTTCTGGACTCCTTGAACAATGTGATGCAGACCAAATTCTGCGGAGGCTATTACTTCGGAGAAATCGCAGGGAAAAGAAGGAAGTTATTTGAAGCTCTCGGGGTTCCTGTTCCTGACGCTGAGCCGGAAAAGGAACAGGATTACGATGACGAAGAAGAAACAGAATTCTAGGGAGGCCGCCTTAAGTTCAGAGGCCGGCCTCTGCTAGATGCTCTAAATTTTGCAATATTTCAGGTTCTTGGCGACCTCTATTGCAATGATCGTCAGAACGAGATTGAGAAAATATAGTGAAGAGTGCAAAAAGAACAGCACACTGCCGATGGTTTATGACGGAGACTGCAGAGTTCTTGACTCTTTGAATAATGTGATGCAGGCCAGATTCTGCGGAGGTTATTACTTCGGAGAGATCGCCGGAAAAAGAAGGAAGTTATTTGAAGCTCTCGGAGTTCCGGTTCCCGACGCAGAGCCGGAAAAGGAACAGGATTACGAAGACGAAGAAGAAACAGAATTCTAGAGAGGCCGATTTGGTTCAGAGGCCGGCCTCTGCTAGAGGCTCTAAATTTTGCAATATTTCAGAATGGAAGTTAAAACGCTTCGACTAAAAAAAGAAAAGCCCCGTGAAAGAACCTCACAGGGCTGGAATCTTGGCGGAGTGGACGGGACTCGAACCCGCGACCCCCGGCGTGACAGGCCGGTATTCTAACCAACTGAACTACCACTCCTTGGTGGATGCTGAGAGTCTCGAACTCCCGACCTACGCCTTGTAAGGGCGCCGCTCTACCAACTGAGCTAAGCATCCTTCGTTATTAAGATCTCGCTGTCTCAATCACGAAAGATTCTATTCTACTACATCTTTTAAATTTTTGCCAGCAACAAACTTCGGAACTTTACGGGCCGGAATATCAATTGATTTATTTGTCCGAAGATTGCGGCCTTTGCGAGCTGCACGCTCGACAACAGAAAAAGTACCAAAGCCGAGTAATTGGACTTCTTTGCCGTTCTGCAATGCATTCGTAATTGTGTCGATCATCGCATCAACAGCGCGCTGTGCTGCAAGTTTGGAAATGTCGCATTTAATTGCGACGGCTTCTATGAGATCTGCTTTATTCATCATTCCCTCCGAGAGAGATAAAGGGGTAAATAAACTCTGATTCGTTAATCATAGCAGTATTTGTGGGCAAATTAAAGGTTTTCTAGGCAATTCTTCCCATTTGTGAGGCAAATTTTCTTATCTGGCCTGAGGTTGTTGATTAACTATGAGTCTGTTTTATTGAATTTGCCCCCATATTTTTACAAGTTTCAAACCCATCCTTTTAAGTTCCAAAACCAACAAATGATTTCGAAATTGACTACCTGAACAGAGCTTGAGTCGGTCGAAATTTGTTACATAAATTCAATCGGTTTGAGTCTGGGTAAAAAATAAGAGGGCCGAAGCCCCCTCCTCTTAAACCAGTTGATCTTAGTTGCGCGCAGTCGATCCCGTAGCTGAAGTTCCCACTTCAATCTGCTGTTTCGCAGTGATAGGCTGCTCAATTGTCTGAGGTAACGCTTCAGGCTGCTTGGATAAACCGTACTGGAACACTTCGTCAATGGTGCGGACAGGACGAATCACCAATCCTTCCTTGACGTTTTCAGGTACTTCCTCCAAATCCTTCACGTTTTCTTCCGGTATTAGCACTTCTTTGATACCGCCTCGAAGCGCCGCCAAAAGCTTCTCTTTCAAACCGCCGATCGGAAGAACTTCGCCTCTCAGCGTAATCTCACCGGTCATAGCCACTTCAGCCTTGACAGGAATACCCGTCAGAGCGGAAACCAAGCCCAGCGTGATAGCGGAACCCGCACTCGGACCGTCTTTAGGCACAGCTCCTTCCGGGAAATGGACATGAATATCCGTCTCAGAGATTTGCTTGTAGGTAATGCCCAAACGAGAAGCCCTCGAACGAACCACTGTACGTGCAGCTTCTACAGATTCTTTCATCACATCGCCCAAAGAACCGGTACGTGTTATTTGGCCTTTACCCGGCATTGTTGCGACTTCGATCGTAAGCAGATCGCCGCCGACTTCCGTCCAAGCAAGACCTGTGACTTGGCCGACTTGATCGCCCTTGTGCATGACACCGAAGTTGTAGCGACGGACACCGAGGAAGTAGTCAAGATTGTCGGAGTTGGCGACCACCTTTCCTTTGGTCTTCTTCAAAAGGATGTCACGGACCGTTTTACGGCAGATCTTATTGATCTCGCGCTCTAGGCTGCGGACACCTGCTTCGCGGGTGTAGTAGCGAACGATGTCAACAATCGCAGAGTCTTCGATCTCGAGTTCGCCCGGCTTCACACCGTTCAGTTTCATCTGTTTCGGGATCAGATGTCTCTGAGCTATGTGGAGCTTTTCATCCTCCGTGTAACCGGAAAGATGTATCACTTCCATACGGTCAAGCAGCGGAGCCGGAATGTTCATGGAGTTGCTAGTCGCAATGAACATCACATGTGACAGATCGAAATCCACTTCTACATAGTGATCCTGGAAAGTGTTGTTCTGTTCAGGATCCAGCACTTCCAAGAGCGCAGCCGCTGGGTCGCCTCTGTAGTCCATACCCATCTTATCGACTTCGTCGAGCAAGAAAAGCGGATTATTGGTTTCCGCCTTAGTAAGACTCTGGAGAATTCGACCCGGCATGGAACCGATATAGGTTCTTCTGTGACCTCGGATTTCGCTTTCATCTCTTACGCCGCCTAAAGCCAAACGCACAAACTTACGTCCGGTTGCGCGGGCGATAGACTGGCCCAAAGATGTCTTACCGACTCCGGGAGGTCCGACTAAGCAGAGGATCGGAGATTTCACATTCTTGACTCGGCTTTGAACCGCTAAGTATTCAAGAATGCGTTCCTTCACCTTCTCAAGACCGTAATGGTCTTCTTCCAAAACGGCGTCTGCCTTGATGAGATTCGTGTTCACACGAGTTCTCTTGCTCCACGGCAGAGAAATCAGCGTGTCAATGTAATTTCGAATCACATTGGCTTCCGCGCTGTTCTGACCCTGCATACGGAGCTTCTTGAGTTCGCCGAGGGCCTTTTCCTCGCCTTCGGGACTCATCTTGGCAGCTTTAATCTTGCGCTCGATTTCCTCAAATTCTTCGTCGGTATCGCCCAATTCTTTCTGAATGGCTTTTACCTGTTCATTGAGGTAATAATCGCGCTGGTTCTTTTCCATTGCCTTCTTCACACGGCCGCGAATACGCTTTTCCGTCTGCTGAATGTCAACTTCTTCCTCGAGCATGTCAAAAAGAAGTTCAAGACGTTCCTTTGTTCCAACCGTTGCAAGCAGATCCTGCTTACGGGAAGGAGAAAGAACCAGCAACTGGGCAATGGATGTGATGAGCTGTTCCGGATCGGTTAATGAAGAAATCCGATTCAGCTGATCGTTCGTAATTCTCTTATTGTTCTTTTGGTATTCGGTAAAGGCTGTCAGGATCGTCCTGCGCAGCGGCTCAAAAGTGCGCTGGGAAATTCTATCCTGAGGAATGTCTTCCACCTCAGCAAAAATTTGCTCGTCTTCTTTGTACTGAGTAACTCGGACACGGCGAATACCCTCTACCAGGACTTTGAAAGTACCGTCAGGCAGCTTCAAAGACTGGACGATACGCGCAACCGTACCGACATCAAACAGATCATCGGAAGATGGATCTTCGATGCCTGCATCGCGCTGTGCGACGAGCAAAAGCTCTTTGTTCGCCTTCTCAGAAGACGTGACATTGCGAAGAGCACTAAGCGACTTCTCGCGTCCGACGAAGAGCGGCACAACCATCTGAGGGAAGACAACAATGTCTCTCAGCGGCAACACCGACATCATCGGATTTGAATTAGTTGTACGTTTCTGAATCATCTAAATCCTTACTGCTAAAAAATACACTACGTAAGTTACTACTTGGGGACGCTTGAAAAAAAATCAAGGGCGCCAAATATTTAAAAATCGTTTCTATACTGTATCAAAAGTAAAAGGCCCCTCGCCTTAAGCCTTTCAAGATTTTGTGGCTATTTTGGGGACCTTAATCAAGGGATGGTGGATAAACAGACCATCCAAGGAGAAAAAAGGAGGTGCCGAAGCGACCTCCTATTTACCGTTATTTAGTGATGAACTCGGCTTGTCCGTCTCTCATCGTGGAGGCTTTCACCACCACTCTGGCGACGTCTTTTCTGCTCGGAATCTCAAACATAGCAGAAAGGAGTGCATTCTCAATAATGGACCGCAGGCCGCGGGCTCCGGTCTTTCTTTCCTGAGCCATTTTGGCTGCTTCTTTGAGCGCATCCGGTTCGACTTCGAGAACAACGCCTTCCAATTCGAACAATCGTGCGTACTGCTTCAGGACCGCATTCTTCGGTTCGGTCAGAATGCGAATCAGCGCTTCTTCGTCTAGGTCATCCAACGTTGCAATCACCGGGAGACGTCCGACCAACTCAGGAATCAAGCCGTAGCGAACTAGATCCTTAGCTTCAATATCGCGGAGCACTTCGCCTTCGCTTCTATCGTCGGCCCCCTTAACATCGGCTTCAAAGCCGATGCCGCTGCGCTCGGTTCTTCTGCGAATGATCTTATCCAAACCTTCAAATGCGCCGCCGCAAATGAAGAGGATGTTCGAAGTATCGACCGGAATATTGTTTCCCTGAGGATGCTTTCTTCCGCCGGCAGCCGGAACATTGGCAACGGTACCTTCAACGAGCTTTAACAAAGCCTGCTGAACGCCTTCGCCGGATACGTCGCGGGTAATAGACGGGTTCTCACTCTTGCGGGCAATCTTATCGATTTCATCAAGATAGATAATGCCCATCTGAGCGCGTTTGAGGTCCATATTGCAACTTTGCAGAAGCTTCAGGATCACGTTTTCGACGTCTTCACCGACGTAGCCGGCTTCTGTCAGAGTCGTTGCATCTGCAATTGCAAAAGGAACATTCAGCATTTTGGCCAAACTTTGAGCTAAAAGCGTCTTGCCGGAACCTGTCGGACCGATAAGAAGAATGTTGCTCTTCTGAATCTCAACTTTTTCGTCGGAATCATCTCCGATGAATTTGCTTCTAAGACGTTTGTAATGGTTATAAACCGCAACAGAAAGAACCTTCTTCGCCTGTTCCTGACCGATCACATATTGGTCAAGATTGGCATAAATTTCTTTCGGCGTTGGCAGTTCTCCGTACAAAATCGGATCCTGCTTTTCTGCCTCTTCTGCTTCGGCTTCTTTAGCGGGGGCTTCGGAACCTGCGTTCTTATTGTGAGCTTCGAGATATTGGTAGCGCTTCAAAGCTTCTTCAACCACACCGGAGTAACGAGCAAGCTCTTCAGTACATTCTTTACAAATGTACTGATCTCCGATGTTTGACTTATAAATTTCAGAGTACTGTCCCTTTTTGGCTCCGCAAAAAGAACAGACGGGTCCCTCTTTGTTATCGCTCATAACTTCCTTAAATCTTTAATCCGCAAAATCAATTATTTCTAATGATTTGCTCGGAACGTTTTCTAAATACGCCGTCGATAATTCCGTATTCCACTGCCTGTGCGCTGCTCATGAAATTATCGCGTTCGGTGTCGACCGCAATCTTTTCAATGGACTGGCCGGTATGTTCGGACAGGATTGTGTTCAAACGGCTGCGCAACTCCAAGATTTCTTTCGCCTGAATTTCAATGTCTGCAGCGGTTCCGTTTGTACCGCCGGAAGGCTGATGAATCATGATGCGGGAGTTCGGCAGTGCAAAGCGTTTGCCCTTCGCACCTGCAGCAAGCAGGAACGCACCCATGGAAGCAGCCATGCCTAAGCAAATGGTGGAAACATCTGGCTTGATGAACTGCATCGTATCGTAAATGGAAAGACCGGCGTAGACGCTTCCTCCGGGGGAATCGATATAGAGCGAAATATCCTTATCCGGATTTTCACTTTCCAGGAACAGCAGCTGAGCAACGACCAAATTGGCGCTCTGATCAGTCACCGGTCCTACCAGGAAGACTACGCGATCGCGTAACAGGCGGGAGTAAATGTCAAAAGATCTCTCTCCGCGTCCGCTCTGCTCGATAACCATCGGTATAAGTGCAGAATTAAAGTTTGAAAAGTCGGGCATACGCGTCTCCGTGGTTTGTAGTAGTTTTCAATGACAAACGGCAAGGACTAATGAGTACCTTGCCGACTTGTTTGTATTTTTCAGAGGCATTTTATTGCCTCTGACGCCTGAAATTGATTAAGCCTGCTGACCGCGACCCATCAGGTTTTCAAAAGAGATCGGTTCTTTCTTGACCTGAGCGTTCTTCAGGATCCAAGCGACGACATTGTTTTCCACAACAACCGCGGCAAGCTCAGCTTTGTGCTGAGGGTTGTTGAGGTACCAATCAACGACTTCTTTCGGATCCTCATAGCTCTTGGCGATGTTGTCGGCCAAAGCTTTGATCTGTTCATCAGTAGAAGTAATCTTTTCTTTCTCAACAATAGCGCTGATTTGCAGTCCAAGACGAACTCTCTGCTCAGCTTGGTCAAGCATGGCGTTGGCAGGAATGCTGTCGTTGGGGAGGTTAATTCCCTGAGCCTTCATGTTTTCGATGGCGTCGTGGACCAGAGCCTCTCTCTGTTCTTCAACAGCAGCGTGCGGAACCGGGAACTTGGCAACGGACAGAAGAGCATTCATGGCGCTCTGCTTAGTACGTGCTTCAAGACGAGCTGTCACTTCGCGCTGGAGGTTTTCTTTAACGTCAGCCTTGAGTTTGTCGATACCATCGTTAACGCCGAGGTCTTTTGCGAACTTGTCGTCAAGGGCGGGAAGAATTTCTTCGTCAACTTCTTTCAGCGTAACTTCGAACTGAACTTCCTTGCCGGCAAGGTTCTTGGCAGGATAGTTTTCAGGGAAAGTCAGGTTGAAAGTCTTGGTTTCGCCGGCTTTCATACCGCGAATCGCGTTTTCGAATTCGGGGAGCATTCTGCCCTGGCCGAGAGCGAAAGCGTAGTCTTTAGCTGTACCGCCTTCGAAAGCAACGCCGTCAAGAGTGCCCTTGAAGTCAACGATAACGCGGTCGCCGTCAGCAGCAGCCTTGTCAGCCTTTTCGAAAGTGGCGCGCTGTTTGCGCATAACGTCGAGTGTCTTTTCAACGTCAGCGTCTGTCAGTTCGCATTCGTATTCTGTAACGGAAGCGTCTTTCATGTCAGGAACTTCGACGTCAGGGAAGACTTCGAAAGTAGCTGTGAAGGACATTGTGTCTTCATTTTCAGGAGCGCCTTCGGTCGGAGCGATATCCGGGTAGCCGGAGACGTGGTATTTGCCTTCCTGAACTTTTTCAACGAAAGCGGCAGAAACGAGTGCGTTGATTGCATCAAACTGAATTTCCTGACCATAAGCGGCTCTGACCATAGCGGCAGGAGCATGGCCGGGACGGAAACCGTGGAATTTAGCTTTCTTTGCTTTTTCGCGAAGAGCTTTAGCAACACGAGCATCGAGTTCTTTACGAGAAATCGTCAGCTCAATGGTGCGCTGAAGAGGATTCGGCTTAACTTCTTCGGCTTTTGTTTCTTCAGCCGGAGCTGCTGTGGCTTCTGTTTTTTCCTCTACCTTTTCTTCTACTTTGGTTTCTTCTGCCATTTAAATATTTCCTTTCCGGATATGCCCGAAGGGGGCTTGTTTATAGAGTGGAGAAGCAGTGCTTCCCTGCTTGATCGTCGGATTATAACTGTAAATGAACGAGATACAACTTAAAACATGTAAAGTTTGATGAAATTTATAGCTATTGATTATCATTATCAATTAGGAAAGAATTTAGCAGTATTTACGATCATTTTTTCCTTATCTTTAGAAATTCA
Organism: Parasutterella sp.; assembly: GCF_057870745.1. Lineage (NCBI taxonomy): Bacteria > Pseudomonadati > Pseudomonadota > Betaproteobacteria > Burkholderiales > Sutterellaceae > Parasutterella > Parasutterella sp. Next base: position 14,052 of record NZ_DBMALT010000033.1, read on the forward strand.
ACTTGAACGTTAGTTGAAAAGGTTCTTCACACCACGAATAGAATCGAAAAATTTTGAAGAGGTTTTACTCAAAAGACGAATTGCAGTATCGGGCAAACTTCATCTCTTATATGTGTTACACGAAAGTTTCTTGATGTCCTCCTGCCCTGCCTCATTTGTGGAAGAATTTGCCTAACGCTAATAGTTAGCTCACAAATTTTTACGCTCATTTTGATTTTACTTAGGTATAAATACCTAGAAACTTTCCCTAGTTCAGATATAATTCATTTGACGAAATACCTCATAAAGGAGTCCGCGATGTATAGAGACAGTGCTAAAGCCCGCGTCGCTGCACGGGACCTTAGAAGACAACAGGTCAAGTTATTTAAGCTTGGTGCAACCATCACTCTTTGTGCTTTTTTGATCTCTCAGCTGGCAGATATGATCTTCTAGCGACGTTTCAAAAAATATTTTTTCTTTTACAAACAAGGCACTCGAGAGTGCCTTGATTTGTTTCTGCGTTGAGCCCTGCAAAAGTTTTTGTTTTGTGTATAATTCAGTCTTCTCAGCACAGGGGAATCGCCAAGCTGGTTAAGGCACCGGATTCTGATTCCGGCATTCGAGGGTTCGAATCCTTCTTCCCCTGCCATCTCGCTGAACTTTATGTTGCAGGGGAATCGCCAAGCTGGTTAAGGCACCGGATTCTGATTCCGGCATTCGAGGGTTCGAATCCTTCTTCCCCTGCCACCCCCCCCCTCCTTTGAATAATCTCAAAACTCTTGGAAACCGCCGCCTATACTTATCTTATTCCGGTGATCTGCCTTATCTGTTCCTACTTTATCCTTGGCGAAAAACGCACTGTTTGGTCCGCCAGCGGAGCGTTCCTTGTGCTCTTCGGACTCGTTTTGTCTCAATTAGATTCTTCTGTTTTGAAGAAAAAGTTTCTAAAAGCTTGAAAGCCGTTAAGCAGCAAAAATCTAAAAAATTCATCCAAAATGCAAAAAGGACTTTTCGCGAAGTTCGCTCCTTCAACTAACTCCAGGAAAAATCCTTCTGCTTTGGAATGCTCTCAGGCTTCTTTGAGCATCTCTTCCGTCAGTGCGACGGCTCGCTGAGCCGCCTCTTTAAAGAAGGATTCGTAAGAAACAGGTGCGTGGCCGGAAGCATCATCGGAAATAGATCGAATCACAACAAACGGGATTTCATTGACAAAGCACACCTGACCGATGGCCGCGCCTTCCATTTCTACAGCTTCGGCTCTAAAGAAATCACGAATCCAAGCTTTACGGTCCGTATCGCAGACAAATTGGTCGCCGGAAGCAATCACGCCGGTTTCAGTATGAATGCCTAATTTCTGTGCCGCTTTCTCAGCTTTTGCGACCCAGAGAGGATCGGCATCAATGAAGACCTTATTAATTCCGGAAATTAAACCTTTGGGATCGCCGACGCCAGACGTGTCCATATCGTGCTGGCAGACTTGAGATGCAATGGCAACTTCACCGAGCTTAAGGTTAGGAGAAAGTCCTCCCGCCACACCTGTATTAATAATGGCTTTCACACCGAACTTCAAAACCATCGTCTGCGCACAAACGGCGGAAAACACCTTACCGACCCCGCTCACTGCGGCGACGACATCCGTACCGTGCAGCTTTCCGCTGTAAAAATCAACGCCCGAAATTCTGGTTACAGTCACGTCCTGAAGCCTTGCCTTCAAAGCCTCAAGCTCAACCTTCATCGCTCCGATAATGCCGATCATTCAGTTAGCTCTCTGAAATTAATCAAAAGGAAGCGGTTCGCCCTTGCCGTTAAAGAGCGGAAGTTTTTCGAGATAAGAAATATCTGTTCTGGAAGCAGCATCGCCTTCGGCTAAAACGGCCATCTTGCCGACAACATCGGCACCCGCAGCGGCAGCAATTTCTTCCAAAGCCTGGAGGCTGCGTCCGGTAGAAATGACATCGTCAACGATCAAAATGCGTTTGCCGCGCATCTGTTCCATCTCTTCCTGATCAACATAAAGTTTCTGGTCTTTCTCCGTAGTAATGGATTTCACACCAACGCAGATGGGGTTGTCCATGTAGAGTTTTCGGCCCTTTCTAGCAACAATATAGTGTGCATCACCGTTCTGACGGGCCATTTCCTGAACCAGAGGAATGCTCTTGGCTTCGGCAGTTAAAAGGAAATCATATTTAGGAGCTCTTTCCAAAAGAGCAGCTGCGCAATTAACAGTCAGCTCGGTATCGCCGAGAATTAAAAAGGCTGCAATGCAAAGATCTTGATTAATAGGGCAGAGTTTCAGGGCACGTTTGGTACCGGCCACTTCAATATCGTAATAGCGCATCTATATCTCCCAGCGGAACAAGCACGAATAGGCGGGTATCCTACTTCAAAACACCTATAACTGCGATGATCCGCTCTCGTTAATACAGGGTTTTCCTTAGTGAAAAAACGAAGTTTTTTGTAATCGAAGAATACAATATTTTTATAGTCTGGAACGGGCCAAAAGCCTGTATGAGACTAACCAAATCCTCAAGGGTCGTACCGGACTCCATTGAAAAAAGAACACTAAACAAATGGTGTGCTTCGGCAGTAAATCGAGAGCAAATGAGCTTTCGGTTTCATTCGACCTAACTAACACTTTTTATTCTCTAATCTCTAGGAGTAACTATTGTGACCTTTAAACTCTTAAGCAAAGCTGCCCTCGCACTCGCTGCCATGGGCCTGTGCCTTTCTGCCGCCTCCGCCGCATATAAATCCGAGTACAAGCTCAGCGTTGTACCCGGCGCCTCCTCCGGCTGGGGCCAAACCGCAACCTTCTTTGCCGACTGCGTCAGACAGAAATCCAACGGCCGAATCAACATCAAACCGTATTTCGGTGCTCAGCTGATGGCAGGCAAGCAAACTTCCGAACTTTTGCTCGTTCGCCGCGGAGCAATTGACTTTGCTTTAGCTTCCACCATCAACTGGTCTCCTCAAATCAAAGAATTAAACCTCACCGCCCTTCCCTTCTTTGTCGCCAACAATCCGGATCGCTATAAAGCTATCGACGCTATTGAAGCCGGAAAATCCGGAAAGATGCTGGAAAAAGCCATCGAAAAAACCGGCGTTAAGTTCCTCGGCTGGTCTGAAAACGGCTTCCGTGAATTAACTACGAGCAAAGGCCCGATCGAAAAACCGGAAGATATGAAGGGTATGAAGCTGCGCGTATGCGGTACCCCGATCTTCATTGACATCTTCTCGTCCCTTGGCGCCAACCCTCAGGCTATCAACTGGTCTGAAGCTGTGACCGGCTTTCAGCAGGGCATCGTCGATGGTCAGGAAAACCCGACTAACGGCATTAACGTCCCGACTAAAGTTTGGCAGTGGCACAAGTACTCCACCGATTGGCATTACATGATCGACCCGTTGTTCTTCACTGCCAACATGAAAGTCTGGAAGGAATTCTCTCCGGAAGATCAGAAGCTTATTCTCAGCTGCGCTACCGAAGCTGAAAAATACGGCAAAGCCCTTTCCCGTCTGAGCAACGACAACGGTCAGGCTTATGAATACCTCAAGAGCATCAATAAGCTCCCTGCTATCACCAATCCGAAGGAAGAACTTAAGAAAAACGGCATGACCGTGACGGAGTACACACCTGAAATGATCAAACGCTTCTATGAAGCCACAGCCGGCGTCCGTGCTGACTGGACTCAGAAGATCGGCCCGAATGTCGTCAAAGCTGCCGAAGAAGACATGCAGGCTGCCAAGTAATTTTTGAATTACTCAGCGACACGCCGTGTGCGGCTCCGGCCGCACCGGCTTTACCACAAATAAATATAAGAAGAACAACTATGCTTCATTTCCTCAACACCCGATTTGAAGAGCTCCTTGGGTCATTTCTCTTAGCAGTCATGGCCTGCATTGCCTTCATCAACATCATCATCCGTTACTGCACAAACCTGTCATTTTCTGCTTCCGAGGAACTGACAGTAAATTTCTTTGTGTGGATCGTACTGCTCGGCACTTCGATTGCGTTCCGAGAAAGCAGCAACTTCACGATGAATCTGCTTTACAGTATTACCCACGGATGGCTGCGCAAAACGCTTTACTTCTTCGGCGTAATTTGCTCACTGGCTTTCTTCGTCATGCTGGCTTACTTAGGTGCGATTGAGGTTATTGACGAAATTGAACTAAACGTTTCCTCTGAGTCTCTGGATATTCCGGTTTGGCTCTACACCATAGCCACGCCGCTTTTCTCGGCGCTCATTATTGTCCGAATTCTTCAGCGCACTGTTGAAGATATTCAGAAACAGAACTTCTAGGAGGAGATCATGCTTAATTCGCTGATGTCCGATCCCGGACTGGTTCTGCTGATTCTTTTTATTTTCATGCTGGTGTGCAGAGTTCCGATTGCCATCAGTCTTGGACTTTCTGCCGCCATCGTCAGCTGGCTCTTTGACATGGGCATCGACATGCTGCCCTACAACTTCTTTGCCGGCGTCGCTAAAGTTCCTTTGTTAGCTATTCCCTTCTTTATTTTGGCCGGCTTCATTATGGAAAGCGCCGGCATCGCCGCGCGTATTGTGCGTCTTGTCGAAAACCTCGTCGGCGACATGACCGGCGGTCTAGCCATTGCAACCGTAGCAGTCGCCACCTTCTGGGGCGCCGTGAGCGGATCGGGCCCTGCGACTGTCGCTGCGCTCGGCTTAATCCTCATTCCGGCTATGGTTAAGAACGGCTACGACAAAGCCTTTGCCGCAGCCAACGTTTCCGTGACTTCGGGCCTAGCCATCGTGATTCCGCCGAGTATCGCTTTCATTGTTTACGGCGGCATTGCGGATGCTTCCGTTCCGGCATTGTTCGCCGCCGGTATTGTCCCCGGACTGCTGGTTGCCGGTTTCTTAATGTTAACCGTATACCTCATCTCAAAGAAAAGAGGCTATCGCGGACTGCCCCGTCAGGAATCGACTTGGCTCGTATTTAAAGATGCGATCTGGGGCGTCATGACGCCGGTCGTCATCTTGGGCGGCATTTACGGAGGAATCTTCACGCCGACCGAAGCTGCAGCTGTCGCGATCTTTTACGGTTTGTTTGTCGGGACCTTTATTTATAAGGCGTTCAACTCCTGGGACAAACTACTTCACGTCCTTTTTGAATCCGTTAAGGCAACCGCCGTCATTATGTTTGTGGTGACCTGCGCCGGATTATTTGCCTGGGTTGCGAGTACCGTCGGGTTAGTAGAAAGAGGCGCCGCGGTGCTCCTTGCGCTGTCTGATAACCCTTGGGCGCTCCTCTTCCTTATCAACGTGATTTTGCTGGCAGCCGGAATGATTATGGACGCAATCTCGATTTACTACGTTCTGCTTCCCTTCCTGCTTCCGATTGTTCATCACTTCGGCTGGGATCCGGTTTGGTTCGGCGTCATGATGACTGTGAACTTAGCGGTCGGACAGGTCACACCGCCCGTGGCTGTAAACCTCTATGTCGGCGCTCAAATCGCCGATTTGACGATGGAAGAAATGACGCCGCCGGTCATTCCGCTCTTAATTGCAACGCTGGTTGCCTTAGCCGTCATCGTGTTATTCCCGAGCCTAAGCACATTCCTGCCAACACTTTGGGGTCTTTAGAATCTCCTTTGGGAAGGAAGGCCTAGGTCTTCCTCCTTTTTTTCTTTTCCTATTTCCAGCTTTCCGACTTGTCTTTAACGATGAAATTCGTCACCCGGACAGTGGAGACGAGCCTTCCGTTTTCGGTTTTTATATCAACATTCCATAGATGCGTCGTGCGGCCGAGATGTAAAGCCGTGGCTTCCGCGTAAACCAAAACATCCGGCGCCTTGCGCACTGAACTAACATGGTTTCCAGAAACCGAGCTTCCGACTGGAATGAATCCTTCCGGACAGCACAAATAAGAGCCATATCCGGCAATAATCTCCGCAAACGCCAATGAAGCGCCTCCACACAGAACTCCGAAGGGCTGAGAAGTATTGTCATTGACAGGCATACTAGCGCGAATAAAACCCTCCTTTTCTTCTATGAGCTTTAAACCGAGACTTCCCATCATGGAATGCGTAATGGCCTCTTGCGCTGCGTACTTCTTGTCCATCTGTCTTTCCTAACCTAAATAATGTCGAGTTATTTTATTAGAGAGTAAAAAATAAAGAACCAAATTCCGGCTAAAGGAAGTAAGCAAAAATTCTTTTTCTTCACGGTCCTATAATTCGGATTAATACCGTATTAATACTTTTTTACAAATTTCGCGATTGGGCGGTAGAATTGAGGAGATTTACACCATTCGTTTTCACTTAATTGAAAACGCTAACTTTTATTCGTGGGATTCGTCGCTGATGAATGTACGCATGCTTTCGGCGCCGTTTTCCATGCGGAATTACAACCATGACATTAGATTTAGCAAAGTACGGCATAACTGACGTCAAAGAGGTTGTTCATAACCCTTCCTATGAACAACTCCACAAAGATGAAACCGCAGAAGGACTGGTCGGCTACGAAAAAGGTGTTGTCACCGAACTCGGTGCAATAAACGTCATGACCGGCATCTACACCGGCCGCTCTCCCAAAGATAAGTTTTTCGTTGTTGACGATGTCAGCAAAGACACCGTCTGGTGGACCAGCGAGGAATATAAGAACGACAACAAGCCGCTCTCAGAAGCCTCTTGGAAGATCCTAAAAGACAAAGCCATTGACGAACTCTCTCATAAAGACCGTCTTTACGTCGTTGACGCTTTCTGCGGCGCCAATAAGAATACGCGCCTGAAAGTTCGTTTCGTTATGGAAGTGGCTTGGCAGGCACACTTTGTGACGAATATGTTTATTCGTCCGACCCCTGAAGAACTCAAAGACTTCGGAGAACCCGATTTTATCGTTTTAACCGCCAGCAAAGCCAAAGTTGAAAACTTCAAAGAACTCGGACTGCACAGCGAAACTGCCATCGTCTTTAACCTCAAAGAAAAGATGCAGGTCATTTTGAATACCTGGTACGGCGGAGAAATGAAGAAAGGCATGTTCTCGGTCATGAACTATCTCAACCCTCTTCGTCATATCGCTTCGATGCACTGCTCAGCCAATACCGACTTAGAAGGCAAAAACACTGCCATCTTCTTCGGTCTTTCCGGTACCGGCAAAACAACGCTCTCAACCGATCCTAAACGTCTCTTAATCGGCGACGACGAACACGGCTGGGATGATGAAGGCGTTTTCAATTACGAAGGCGGCTGTTATGCCAAAGTCATCAATTTGGATAAAGACAGCGAACCGGATATTTACAACGCCATTCGAAAAGACGCCCTTCTGGAAAACGTCATCGTAAATGAAGCTGGAAAAGTAGATTTCAGTGACACGTCAGCTACTGAAAACACTCGTGTTTCCTATCCGATCTATCACATCGAAAACATCGTTAAACCGATCTCCAAAGGACCGGCCGCCAAGGAAATTATTTTCCTTTCTGCTGATGCCTACGGAGTCTTGCCTCCAGTTTCTATACTCTCTCCTGATCAGGCAATGTATTATTTCCTCTCCGGTTACACCAGCAAGTTGGCCGGAACAGAACGCGGCATTACGGAGCCTCAACCGACCTTCTCTGCCTGTTTTGGGGCTGCCTTCCTCTCTCTGCATCCTTTTAAATATGCCAAAGAACTGGCAAGGAAAGCCCGCACTAACGGTGCCCGTGTCTATTTAGTCAATACCGGATGGAACGGAACGGGAAAACGTATTTCGATTAAAGACACGCGAGCCATCATCAATGACATCCTCTCAGGAAGCATCCTCAAAGGCGCGACCAAGAAGATTCCTTATTTCGACTTGGAGATTCCTATTAACGCTGAAGGTGCGCATGCGGAGATTTTGAATCCTCGCAACACCTATAAGGATCCGAGTGAATGGGACAGGCGCGCAGAAGCATTGGCAGCAAAATTTATAGAGAACTTCAAAAAATTCTCTGCTACCAATGAAGAATGTAAGCGATTAGAAAAATTCGGTCCGCATCTCGATTAAAGACCCCTAATAAAAGAAGGGGCTGTTGCAAAAGTCTGTCGAAAGCAGACTTTCAACAGCTCTTTTTGTATCTAAGGATTTTAAATTAGAAAAAACGATAACTCGTTGATTTAAAAGCAAGCAGAGGGAATCGAACCCCCTGCTGTGCTATGGTGATGTGTTCCGCCAAGAATCACATACCATGACTCATTTTACAATTTCTGAGCCTCTCCTTCTCTATACCTTCCCACTCGAGGCGAAGGAACAGGAAAAACTAGACGCCTTCTTGTTACTTTTGGAGAAGTCAGGTGCGTGGAAATACCTAAATGAAGTCCGACTGGACTCCGAGTTAGGACGACCGCAAATCAACAAATTCCGTCTATTTTCCGCAATCGTATATTGCTTTGCATTGGGTAAATCTTCCTTACGAGAAATCGAAGCCGCATGCTATTACGACTTGCGAGTTGTTTACTTGATTGGGGAGGATCGTCCTAGTAGTTCAACAATATCTAGATTTATTTCTTTATTGGAGAACTGCATAACCCCGATTTTTATCAGCATTGTCCAGGCAATCGTGGAAGAGTTTGCTATCAGTCTCGATACTGTTTTCTTGGACGGTAGTAAGTTTGAAGCCAATTCCAACAAATATAAGTTCGTTTGGAAGCCGACTACATTCCATCTGAGGCTCAGTGAAAAGGCTTTGAATTTATTACGACTGATGCATTTGAGCGACGATGTTCCTAAGGATGGAATAATCTCCTCGAAATTGCTCACGGAAAAATTGACCGAGAGTCAGAAAATTGATCCCGAGCTAATCGAGGGAGGAGAAACAGCATTAAAGAAAATGCGTTCTCAGCTCTATGAATATTTGATCAAGTCGGTGGAATATGAAGAAAAAGAAGCAATTTGCGGCCTCGACAGAAACTCTTATTACAAAACGGATCACGATGCCACCGCAATGTGTTTGAAAGAGGACTACTACAGTGGGCTCGGCAGTCAGATGCATGCGGCCTATAACACTCAGATAGTGGTTTGCAGAGGCATCATAGTTTTTTATTATCTATCTCAAGACCGTTCTGACACCCGAACCCTGATCCCGACATTAGAGGGGTTTAAGTCCATGTACGGTTGTTATCCAAAGAGAATATGCGCAGATGCGGGGTATGGCAGCTTTGCAAATTATAAATATTGCAACACAAAGGGAATAGAGGCTTTTATTAAATACCCTTCCTGGAATGGAGAACGTACCGGAAGGTATCCGGCCGTCTATGAGTATTTAGAGGACGGAACCTTATCCTGCTTAGGAGGAAGGACGGGTAACAGAGTTGAAATCCCAAACCGTCACCCCAAAACTCAACAATCTGCTTTCTATAAAGTTGAGAACTGTACGAATTGCCAATTCATGGCCTACTGCAGGAGGTTTATGAAGGAAAAAGAAGGCAACGAGAGGATCTTCGAAGTCATGCCTGAATACGTGACCTTAAAACAAGGAGCTAGAGATCGGTTGTTAAGGCCTGAAGGAATTGAAATGAGAGTGAACCGGAGCTGCCAAGTAGAGGGAACCTTCGGCGTCTTGAAGCAAAATATGGCTTATACGAGGTTCCGCAGACGCAAGCTCGCAAAAGTTAGGCTTGAATTTGCATTAACCTGCCTCGGCCTAAACATTAGGAAATTTCTTAAATTCAAAAAAAGTGGCAAGCTGCCGACCTACTGGAAAGTTCCGGAAGGTTTAGAGGCAGAAACATTTAAGAAACCTTCTGCAAAAAGAATCTCAAATAGGCTTAAAAAGCGAAAGAATTTACAACCAAATGAAATAGCCAAAAGAGGGTATAGAAAGGGGATGCGCTAACCGTCCCTCTCAGGACTTTTGCAACATCCCCTTTTTGTTTCTATGGTTTTATCGCTTCGGAGCTTTTCTTCGGAAGAGACAAAACAAGGACATTCAGCAGCACAAGGCAGATGCCGGCGCCCTCCCACATACCGATTCTCAGATCAAAGGCAAAGACGGAAAGCAAATAGGCGCTTAACGGTTCAAAACAAACCATCAAACCGACGATAACAGCAGAAACATACTTAAGACTGGACAAGTAGCACCAGAAAGCGGCAACCGTTCCAACAAGAACAACATAAGTGAAAGCCGAAACAGACAAGACCGTCCATTGAACGTTCATCGTCCAGGGCGGGTTCATCACAGAGGCAACAAGACCACCGAAGAGCATTCCGAAGCCGACAACGGGGCCAACGCCGACTTTCATGATGAGTTTTCTCGGCTGAATGGAGTAAGCGGCAGAAAATATTGCCGATACAAAACCCCAAAGCACGCCCGCAAAAGACAAGTCCAGCGTACTGAAGTTTCCTTTGGTCACGATCAAGAAAACCCCGGAAGCCGCAAGGACAAAACAGATCCCTTCACGCATTGTCAAAGGACGCTTCTCGGTGATAGAGAGCCAGAAGGCGCAAATCAGCGGCACAAGCGTAAGCACAATGGCGGCCGTTCCCGCATTAGATGCGGCGACCGCAAGCATGAACGTGAGCTGAGAAACAAGAATCAAAAGACCGGCAACTAAAATCCCGACCGTAGTACGGATGTCTTTCAGCGGCGAAATAATATTTCTGCCGAATACCAACCGTTCCATAATCAGCAGGATCAGACCAGCCAATACCAAACGCATGGATACCAAATCCAGCGGCGTAAATGAACACTGCTGGAGAAGATACTGTGCACAAACGCCCATCGAGCCCCAAAACACGGATGCGGCGATGGCTAACCCGATGCCCTTGCTAAACGACGAATCGCTCATGTCTTTCAAATTACCTTAGGAAAAGAAAAGACTCACAAACGGAGCCTTTTGAAAAACTAAAACCTTTTTCTATTTATGCAATATTGTGTTGTCGGAGAATACTCCTAAAAGCCTTGGCGTTTAAACTTTCTCGGCAAACGCGCCTTCCCAAACGATCTTAAGGAAATTCTTTCTGTCGGTAACACCTTCCGTATTGAAAAACAGAAGGACAGATTCACTGTTCAAACCTAAAGAGCTAATTTCTTCCTGGTATTGTGCTTTGTGGAACAAGAGCTCAAACGCTGTACCGAAACCAACCGCTCCGCTCTCTCCTGAATGCACTCGAGGATCGTTCTCCAAAGGAGAAGAAAGGACGCGGACTCCATCTGCAGCAACGGATTCCTCAATGCGGAAGTAATGGGAAGCCGCAGCCCGAATTTCTTTCCAGCCGACGCTGCAAGGCTCTCCGCAGGAAAGGCCTGCCATGATGGTTTCCAGACTGCCGGGAGCATTGTGAAGTTTGCCGTCGTCCTTTTCAGCTGTACGATAGACGCAGTCAGCGGTTTTCGGCTCGACAATGGAAATCACCGGAACATCAGGCCCGTAAAGAGAGGCAAAGAATCCGCACATAGCGCCAGCCATGGAGCCAACGCCCGCTTGCAAAAAGATATGCGTCGGACATTTGCCTTTTAGTTGCTCCACCGTCTCCAGGGCCATCGTGAGGTAACCATGCATAATGAACTGAGCTACTTTCTCAAATCCCGGAAGCGCTGTGTCCTGAACGAGCAGCCAATCGTTTTCCAAAGCAAACCTTTCTGCTTCATGGACGGTTTCATCATAGTTGCCGTCTGTGCGCCGGCAATCGGCTCCGAGCTTACGGATATTTTCCTGACGCTCCTCACTGCTGCCGGCCGGCATGAGAATCTCGCACCTAAGTCCGAGCAAATGACAAATCCAGGCTAAGCCTCGGCCGTGATTACCGTCAGTCGCGGAGATGATCTTAGGTTTTTCTTCCAGCGACGCGATCTGATCTTTGAGCTGTGCGAAGCTTTCAACTTTACCTGACCATCCGTACTTTTCTGAAAGCAGATGGAACAAACAATAGCTTCCGCCGAGTCCCTTAAATGAATTCAATCCAAAACGCGAGGCTTCGTCTTTAACAAAAATGTCTTTGACGCCGAGTTCTTTGGCTAAGGCAGGGAGTTCAACCAAACGAGTAACGGAATATCCGGGAAGCGTTTGATGAAACTTTTGTGCCGCGAGAGCCTGCTCTTTCGTAAAACGGCTAGAGGTTTCACCGGCACGAGGCAGTTTGAGGTGGTCGAGATCTTTCATTTCACAGCTCCGCAATGGTATTGAGATAGAAGTTTGCCGCTTCCTTAACTTGCTCAGGACGGCAGCGTTCATTAATCATATGCGCTAATTTATATTCTCCGGGACCGAATCCGATGGTCGGAATCCCCATCGAAACCGGAACCACTGCGTTGGTGCCAAAGTCCCAGAATTCAAATTTCTTCGGCTTTTCTCCGAATACATCTTCATAGGCTCGGATGCAGGCTTTTGTTAATTCAGCGTCTTCAGCGATTTTCCAAGGATCGTGTTCGGGAAGATAGACGAGCTCTTCTCCTTTCCATGAAGTTTCTTTCAGAACACCGAGCTCCCACTTAGCAGGCTTGCCTTCCACGAGAGCGTCCATTTCTTTCTTTACATCTTCTATGGTTTCACCAAGACGGAGGCGACGATCCAAATAAATTTCGCATTCACTCGGCACCGCATTTAAAGAAGCGGCAACGGAGCTGATCTTGGAAAGAACAACCGTTCCTTTTCCTTCCGTCTTTTGAAGCCTCTTATTAAGCTCATCAACACGAGTAATGATTTCAGCCGTCTCGTAGACCGCGTTCACACCTCTTTCCGGAGCCGAACCGTGTGCAGAAATGCCCTGGGTACGAATACGTACCTGCATCTTGCCGTTATGTCCGAGCGTAATGACATTGTAAGAAGGCTCACAGATGAAGACAAAGTTGGGTTTAATACCCGAATCTTTGTAGAAATTGATCAGATTGACGCCGTCGCAGTCCTCTTCGCAAACGGTCGTTGTTACATAAACAGTCTTCCCGTCCAGAAGTCCTTGTTTTTTAGCTTCTGCCGCAGCATAAACGGAAGCACTTAACCCACCCTTCATGTCGACAGAACCTCTTCCGTAAATGTACTCGTCAGCATAATCTGCGGAAAACGGAGGATGGTCCCAAAGTGCCGGGTCGCCGGCGTTAACCGTATCCATGTGAGAGTCGAAGTGAATGATTTTTTTACCGCTACCGACTCTGCCTACAACGTTGCCAACTCGGTCGATATAGCATTCATCGTAACCGAGCTTTTCCATTTCTTTGAGAATGAGCACAGCGATGTCGCCTTCCTGATTGGAATAGCTGCGCGTGCGAATTGCGTTTCGATAAAAATCGATCAGGTCGTTTTCGGTTTGAGCAGGAACTGAATGTTTCATTTTGTCTCCTTAGAACTAAATGTCTTTGTTTGACATCTAGTCTAAGAAAACAGCTCTTCTCGGATATTCCAATACCCGCTGAAAATATACCTTTGTTGCTCAATAATTCTTTCGGAATTGTCCCGGCGTTGTCCTGAATTCTTTTTTGAACTGGCGAATAAAGAGATTAACGTTCGGAAAGCCAACCTCAAATCCAATCCTTTCAACGGATTTACGACTATACAAAAGAAGCTCAACGGCCTTTGCCATTCTTGCCGAGATCAGATAACTCCAAACCGATTCTCCCGCAATGCGCTTAAACCGACGTGAACACTCCCATTTAGAAAGACATACTTCTTTAGCGATGAGATCTAAGGTAAGTTTTTCACCTAAGTTCTTCTCAATATAAGAGATCACTTTTCGGCTCGTCTCATAATCTTCCGGACACCTTGTCGAAGGCTGGTCTTCTGTTTTGTGAAGCCATCGCACAAGTTCTTTCCAAATTAGAACTAGCTCCGCAAAAATATCGAAATATCTTTCCGGCTCGGTTTCCTTGAAGAGCTTTCGAATATGAAGCATCTTTGAAGAAATCTCCTCGAGCAGGCCCTCCTCACTTTTCTCAGACATCAAGAGAAAATCGTTTTGCTCATTTCTGAGAAAAGGCAGAACGAAATTTCGTTCCATCAAACTTCCGTGAAAGCCTCCGACCATTTCATACGCAAAGTTAATGCAGTAGTAGGAAGCCTCTTCTTCGTCGTTAGATATAGAAGTCGCACTGTGAATAACCTGAGAATTAATGAAGATGACATCTCCGGCGCCGGCTTCAACCTCCTTTTGATTAATAGAGAAACGCACGCGGCCAGTAAGAATGAGGCACAGCTGAAGTTCTTTATGCCAATGAAGCGGCACGTATCGAAGCATTTTTGAGCGAAAGACCGTTTCGTAAAGAGCCGCCGGAAAGTCTTCACTTCCGTGCTGAGTAGTCTCTTCCAAATTTGATTTGAGAACGATCTGATGGCCGGCCATATGAAGATTAAAACGAGCTGTCTGCATCCTTCATATTAGACGAAAACATCTTTGTTCATGAAATAGCGTTCGCTAAAAGATCGGTCTTGGACAGAGAAATATCGTCGTCGGCAAGACATCTGAAGCGCGACGCTTCGGCTCTAGATATGATAAAACTCACGAGCGGCCGACTCGTGAGTTTTGAATTGAGATTTGTCGTTGGAGTAAGTTAGAAACCGCAGACAAGGATTGCTAACAGTGTACCCGGCCACAAAAGTGCGCCGATAACAACATACATAATGTTAAATGCAAAATCCAAAAGGCTCGTCCAGAGAATGGAAAGGACGGGAATATATGCCCAAAGGAAAGCCAGCATCGCGAGAGCGCCCAAGAAATAAAGACCGCTCACCCAATTAACGAATTTTTGAGTTGTACGCAGAACCATAATGTTCCTCCCAAGATCTTGAAGGTCAATTCATCATCCTTTCCCCGATAGGGTTTACGAGATGATAAATATGATCGTTAGCCAACAGTAGCATTCTAGACCTTAAAAGCCTAAAAACGGACAATTTATTAAAGACAACTTAACTTGGGGTGGCTAAAATGGGAATCAGGAACAAGCGTTGAACCTGAGTCCGCCGGAATGACTAAAGAAAGAGAGATAGGTATGCTTCAAAACAACCCGGAAAAAGACCCCTTAACTGAGAAATTGATTGACAGCGGAATCGCCTACAAAGGATCCTTCCTTCAAGTGCACAAAGATACCGTTAAAACGCCTGACGGTGTGGTCACGACCAGAGAGTATCTCCATCATCCGGGCGCTTCCATGATCATTCCGATGTTTGAAGACGGCACGGTCATCCTTGAACGCCAGTACCGCCATCCGCTGCGCAGAAGCTTTCTTGAATTTCCAGCCGGCAAGCTGAACCCGGGAGAGTCCCCTTTCAACTGTGCCAAACGAGAACTCACGGAAGAAACGGGTTACGAAGCCAAGGTCTGGAAAAAACTCGGCCGCTTCAATAATGCGATCGGATATTCCGATGAGGAGATCACTGTCTTTTACGCCGGAGATTTACAGTATGTCGGACAAAATTTAGACGCCGGTGAAGTTCTCGACATCATCAAAGTGTCCTTCTCCGAAGTTCTTGAACAATGTTTGAACGGCGAAATCACCGACGTTAAAACCATCGTAGGTGCTTTTTGGCTGGAAAACTTCCTGAAAACGCAGAAAAAATCGAAATAACACCTCCTCGGCTTAAAAGAAATTTATTTCCTGATACGGGGCGCTTAAACATTGTTGAGCGCCCCGATTGTTTAATAATGACGCAACGATCCGGAGAAAAAGGATGAGAGGTCGGTTTTGAGCAAAAGCACATGGGAAAGAATTAAAGAGCAAGGCATTCAGGGAATTCTTCGTTTAATCGTTTTACTTTGCTCCTTAGCCTTAGTCGGATGCATTTCCTACGACACTTTCGTCTACAACAACCCGTTTTACCAAAGCCAGTTTGCAATGAAACTGCAGTTTTGGGTATGTATCTTTTTCATGGCGGATCTGGCTCTTGAATTCATTTACTCCAAGAGAAAGACTCGTTACATCATTACCTATTTTCTTCTTTTCATTGCATGTATTCCGTATGGAACAATCCTTCCTAAGCTCGGCATAACCCTTCCAAGAGACATTGGCTATTTTGTGAGCTTCATGCCTTTGATACGGAGCTGCTACGCATTAGCGATTGTCGTAAGTTGGTTCGCCGTACAGACATCTTCAAAGATGTTTTTAACTTACGTCATCATTTTGTTTTCCGGACTTTACCTCGGAAGTCTAGGTTTTTATGTTTGCGAAACTAACGTAAACCCAGACGTAAGAACTTATTGGGATGCTTTATGGTGGGCGGTAATGGAAGCAATCACTATCGGATGCAATATAGAAGCGGTCACAACCGGGGGTAAAATTCTTTCTGTAATCGTAGGCGTGCTTGGACTTTTGATCATTCCTATGTTCACTGTGTACGTTAACAACATCGTTTCCGTTTTTCATACGGTAACAACCGCTGCGGCAGAAGCAGCGGAAGAGATTCCGGAAAAAACGGGTGAAAACGGCAAAAAGAATTTAAGTGAAGCAAAAGCAATGAAAAAACAATAAAAGCACGCCCTGCAAAAATCAGGCTTAGATTGAGTTGCTTTTAATCTCAGAGCACGAGAATAAAGTTATCCTTACGAAGACAGAGAATTTTGGAGGATTTATGGCATACAAAATCATTGATATTCAAGGAATTGGGGAAGCATACGCTCCGAAGTTAATTGCAATTGGTATTAAAACTCCGGATGAGTTGCTTGAGGCTTGCCTGACACCGGCAGCCCGCAAAAAAGTTGCGGATAAAACAGGGATATCCGGAAAGTTCATTCTTAAATGGGCCAACCATGCTGACTTATTCAGAATCAGCGGTATCGGACCTCAATATGCCGAATTGCTCGAAGCAGCCGGTGTTGATACGGTTAAAGAGTTAAGACACAGAGTTCCGGCCACCTTAACCGCAAAAATGGTCGAAATAAACAAAGCAAAAAATCTTGCGCAGCGTGATCCATCCGAAAAGGAAGTCACCAAATGGATTGAAGAAGCCGGCAAGCTTGAAGCGAAAATAACGTACTAAGCACTAGGCTAGTATAAAATTCTAAAATTACGTTATCTAATTAGAATAAGAAGTATAATACGGCCATGAATGGAGGAATTTCATGGCCGGTCGTACCCGCAAATTTAAT
>NZ_DBMALT010000034.1:0-29860 GCF_057870745.1 Parasutterella sp.
GCTTCAGAGTCAGTAAGACATACCTCGAGGCTCGTCCCTGCTTTGTCTGGACCGATCCTCACATCTACGGTCACTTCCTGAGCTGCTTTATCAGCCTAGTCTTTGAAAAGTACATGCTTTATACCTTTAAGAACGAACTGGGCAAAGAAGAGATAACTCACGAGAAGATGCTGGAAGCCTTAAGGACAGCTGAGGTCGTCTATGACGATATCAACCCTCAGGTACCGTTCTATATGAGGCTTTATGAGGTCGGTTTATTTGATCGGATGTCGACACTGTTTAATTTGGAGGTCCTTAACCGAGTTGAGAGTCCGTCAGCCTTAAGGAGGAAACTGCATTTGCCACTAACAAAGGTTGTAGCTACTCCGACGTAAATTTTAGAATTCTGAGAAGCCTGATGGATTCTAGCTTCTCAATGGATAAAGCTAGAATCCACTGTCAAACTCGGGTGTTATTAAAACTGTTGCATCATTTCAGCACCGCCTCTATTTGCATCGGTTTACTCCTTAGTGATGTAAATAGGTCCATGGGCAAGCAATAATCCGCAGGCGACCTTTGAGGGGAGGAAACCTCAAAATCCAATTCTTGAGGCGCGTTGCGTTGCTCTCTAAATTGAATTTGGCAGTTAACCAATAGGAAACTTTTTCCGCTCGACGTGAAAATCCAACCTCTTGGAAGTTGAATGCTGTATAAGATAAAAGGCCGCGGAACGCACGGAAAACTAATTCTTAAGGTGTTCTCTCCTTGACGTAAATACGTCGCCTCTATTCCTGGATCAAATGGACCTAAAATTGACTGATCCTTAAGCCATGAACCAATGACAGTACCTGTAACCCCTGAGACACAGCTCATAGCCGGGAAGTAAATTTTAAGAAACTCTTTCATTTCAAAAGGATCTTCCATATGGTCCCAGCCATATAGCCATAGAATGAACAAAGAAAGCGCCAACAGCAAGTATGTACCAACTGAGATGGCGAAAAATAAAGTAATGAACCTCCCAATCTTCTTTGACTTTTGGTAACCGATCATCATTTGTATCTGTTCCAATAGTTTATTTAGCATGTCACTACCTTATAGCCCTGTTCTGTCACAGCATTCCTTAACTTTTCAGTATCAAAACCTTCCTGAACTGAGACTTTGGCAACTCCATCTTCAAGCGAAACCGACTGTACCGTGATGCCGTCAATTGCGGAAAGTGCTTTGGTAACCGCTTTCACGCAGTGCTCACACGTCATGCCTTCAATCTTGATTGATACGATTTCTTTAGGTGTGGAAATCGCTTCAAAAGACGTCACTTCATAATCTTCCGCTTTGATCGCGTCCGTGAGCTGTTCTTCAGACAAGGCACGATTTGCGCTGACGACAGCACTCTTTTGCTCCAATGAAACATCGGCAGAAACTACGCCCGGAATTTTTTCTAATGCGCCTTTAACTGCTTTGACACAGTGTTCGCACATCATGTCTTCGACGCCTACTTTATAAACGAAGCCCGTTGCGTCCTTTTGTTCAGCCTCAACAGCAACATCGGCCAGCTGCCGGAGTGAGGGAAGCAATACTTGATCAGAAGATTTATCACTGTTTCCTGAATCTCTCAGTACCGGTTTCCAGCCTCTCAAACGAAGCGCGTTCGTTACCACGCTCACGGAGCTCATGCTCATCGCTGCTGCCGCGATCATCGGATTCAGAATCCATCCGAAAGCCGTGTAGAAAACGCCTGCAGCAACCGGAATGCCGATGATGTTGTATATGAACGCCCAGAACAAGTTCTCACGAATATTGAGCATTGTCGAATGAGACAAGGCCGAAGCGTTAACCACGTCAGACAAACGACTCTTCATCAGCACAACGTCCGCCGCTTCAATTGCTACGTCGGTTCCGGCGCCGATAGCAGCACCGACATCTGCTCTAACCAGTGAGGGAGCATCGTTAATGCCGTCGCCCACCATAAGAACTTTCTTTCCTCGAGCCTGAAGTTCGCGAACAACGGCTTCTTTGGCGGCAGGCTTGACTTCGCCTCGAACGTTCTTGATACCGACACGAGTAGCCACGGCACGGGCGGTTTTTTCATTATCGCCGGTCAGCATCCAAACTTCTTTGCCTTTAGCCTGCATGGCTTCAATCGCCTGCTTGCTGTCCGGACGAATCGGATCCGCGATCGCTAACAGTCCGACCATTTTGCCGTCAGCGATGACGTAAAGCGGCGTTTTTCCTTCGTCGGCAAGTCCGTCTGCAAGTTCTTTCGTTTTAGCATCTTCCGAAGAAATCACCGACTTATTGCCGATACGGACTGATTTGCCGTCGCAGGTCCCGGAAATGTTGCCAAGCTGCTGGACAAAGTCAGAAGCTTCCTTCAAAGAAAGATTGAGCGCTTTAGCACCTTCGACAATGGCAGTCGCCAGAGGATGTTCGGATTTCTGCTCAACAGAAGCGACAAGCGTGAGAAGTTCTTCAGGTTTTACGTTCCCGAAAGCTATGACGTCCGTCAGAGAAGGTTTGCCGGAAGTCACTGTTCCGGTCTTATCGAGAACCACGGCATCGACTTTTTCTAAGGATTCGATGGCTTCTGCGCTTCTGAAAAGAATACCGTTTCGTGCACCGCGACCGGTTCCCACCATAATGGCGGTCGGGGTCGCCAAACCTAATGCGCACGGGCAGGAAATCACAAGTACGGAAACAGCAATCTCAAGCGCAAACTCCCAGGAATATCCGCACAACATCCAAACGATGGCAGCAATGATTGCGATGCTGATGACTGTCGGAACAAAGATTCCGCTGACTTTATCTGCTAAGCGGGCGACCGGCGCCTTAGTGGAAGTCGCCTCGTCCACCAATTTAATAATCTGGGCTAAGGCTGTGTCACCGCCGACCTTCGTGGCCCGCATTTCGATATAGCCTTGCGTCAGAAGCGTCGAAGCGGACAGTTCTTCTCCTTCCTTTTTATCTACAGGAATGCTTTCTCCGGTAAGAGAAGATTCATCCAAGGCGCCCGAGCCTTTAACGACAATTCCATCGACCGGCACTCGGCTGCCAGTCTTTAAGACAACGATGTCCCTGACTTGAACGGAACTGACCGGAACTTCCGTCTCTTTGCCATCCTTTAAAACGACAGCTTTATCAGGAACCAAGGACATCAACTGGGAAATGGCGTCCGTCGTCTTATGTTTAGCTCTGGATTCGAAGTACTTGCCCAATGTGATCAGGGCAAGGATCATCGCGGCAGAATCGAAGTACAAGTTGTGCGCGTAATGATGAAGTGTTGCCTCGTCGCCTTGTCCTAATGCATAGAGCATCATGTAAAGCGCAAAGAGTCCGAACAACATGGAGGCCGAAGATCCGATCGCCACAAGAGAATCCATGTTCGGAGATCTTTGCCAGAGCGTCTTAAATCCGACCGTGAAATACTTGAAATTCACAAAGACAACCGGCAGAGCTAAAAGGAACTGTGTCAGAGCATTGATCGGTGCACCCTTTGTTCCGGACATGATTTCCGGAAGCGGCATCCCTACCATCGGACCCATTGCCAGCATCATGAGGATGGCCGCAAAAAAGAGTGAAACGTACAGACGAGTCTTCATCTGTGCGGCTTCCTTTTTGGCCGCCAGCGCGGGATCGACGGATTTAGCAGCAGGAGAACCCGCGGCCTGCTTTTCGCTCGCACCGTAGCCTGCGTCCGTCACCGCCTGAATGATCTGCTCCAGGCCGGTTTTAGTTTCGTCGTAATCGACGGTCATACTGTTTTTCAGCAGATTGACGTTCACGTCTTCAACGCCGGGTACGTGCGACACAGCCTTCTCTACTCGATTAGAGCAGGCTGAACACGTCATTCCGGTGACATCAAAATTCTTCTTCATATTTAATTCCGTTGTCGAACGAAATCATTCTAAGTATTATTATCTTTTACGCAAGAACTTCCGTTTTTGATAGATAGTTACTTTTTAGATACTATGGATAAAGTTAAATCCGAACCCTCTGAAGCTTTTCAGTCTGAAGAGTTCCATTGTCCCGTTGAAGCCACACTCTCTTTGATCGGCGGCAAATACAAAACGCTTATTCTTTGGAACCTCATCGGCAAGACACTGCGCTTTTCCGAACTGCGTCGGCTGATTCCGTCGGCAACGCCAAAAATGCTGACTCAGCAGCTTCGAGAGCTGGAAGATGCCAGACTGCTCATCAGAAAGGTTTATGCCGTCGTTCCTCCGAAAGTTGAATACTCCCTAACGCCGCTGGGAACCTCTCTTCGGCCGATTCTAGAGTCGATGTACGAATGGGGCAGTCAGTACCTGCTCAATCAAGGGACGAAACCTTGCTGTTCGATGAAGAAGCTCCCTAGTGCCTAAAATCAGAACAACTCCGTGTTGCAAAGCACATTTCAACTAAAATTTTCCTAAATCATTTTTTATTGAGAGTCATGCTATTGCCTTCCCTCAGGGACCGTGCCGATTATGTGGTGCGGTTTCTCTTCGGTTCATTCATCGCCATCGGCTGTTTTTTAGTCGTTTGGCCCTTTGCAACAGCGATGTCGGTTGCGGCTGTGATCGCGATCGTCTCTTGGCCTCTCTTTAAACGAGTCCGAAAGGAAGTCGGAGGCAGGAATCTTGTTGCGACACTGATCATGGTGTCCCTGCTGGCCATCCTTATTGTGCTTCCGATTGCCGGATTATCTTTAGTATCGGCCCAGGAAATCCCGACCTTAATTCGTTATGTGCGTGAATGGATTGCCTCTGGCTTTACTGTTCCAGAAGAACTCAAGGAAATTCCCTTTGTCGGTGAATGGGCCTACACACAAGCTGCGCATCTGCTGGGCAATAAAGAGGAGCTCGCCGCCATTGCACAAAAGCTCTTTGATCCTGTGAGCCGCGCGGCTCTTGCAGGTGCCGTGATGTTAGGCGACGGACTTCTCCAGTTATTCCTCATGCTGTTCGTGATTTTCTTCTTCTATCGCGACGGCGAAGTCCTTTCTCAAAAATCTTTGGCACTCTTAACGCGCATGAGCGGCAGCATCGGTGCCGAAGTTCGCGACATTATCGTCAACACAACCCGCAGCGTCGTCTTCGGCATTGTCGGAAGTGCTGCCGGCCAAGGCGTCGTTGCCTTAATCGGCTTCTGGATCGCAGGTGTTCCCGGCGCCATCACATTGGGTGTCGCAGTGTTCGTCTTATCTGCCGTTCCTATCGGGCCTCCCTTAGTTTGGGGTCCTGCTGCTTTCTGGCTCTATTACAAAGGCGAAGTCGGCATGGCGATCTTCCTCGTGCTTTGGGGTTCGCTTGCAGTCTCCAGTGTGGATAACTTCTTAAAGCCGATCCTGATTTCCAAGGGCGCTTCCCTGCCCTTGTCGCTCATCTATTTAGGCGTATTCGGCGGCGTGCTGGCGTTCGGATTCATGGGCATTATTCTGGGACCGGTTGTTATTGCCGTTGGTATTGCGATGAGCAAGACTTGGCTGTCCGTTTCTGCCACGGTCAACGATAAAGACCAGCCGACCGCCAAAACCGAGACCGTTCTTAAGAAGCTGTCTAAAAATTCGATCGAATCCGACATCGTTTCGGACGTCACCGGAGAACAGAGAAGCTCTAACCACCATCATTACAGCCAGCCTAAGAATGACGGACAAAAATAGAGAACGATGTTTTTCATGACCGAAGACTTCGGTTTTTTCGATGATTCTTGCTTTTGAGCCCGTAATATGCGGGCTCAATTCTTTTGTTTCTCCGATGAATGCCTGGCGCCGAAGCTATTAAGGAAAATTAGAGGTGTCAAAACGTTACAGCGGCTCTATACTTATCCGAATCTAACAACGGTGAGTAACTATGAACCATAAAGTCATCGGCATCAGCCAAAGTTTTAGTCCCGCCCCCTTCGTCAGAGCCTTGAAGGAAAGACTCCAATCCACTTTCCTTCCTGACGGTTCACGTCCCCGCATTGAACTTGTAGATCTCGACTGGTCTTCTCCGGATGCAGACGCTCCGAAGTTAGTCCAAGAAGGCGACGTTAAGATTCGCGTTTTGGAAGAGTCGTATCAGCTCATTGAAAAAGGCGCTCAAGTCATCGCACTGTGCAACTTCAGAAACATCAGTTTCTTAAATGAAGTTCAAACAGAAATCACAACTCCTGTGACGGATATCCTTCAGGCCTGCATCGAAGAGCTCAAGAAGAATCCTGTTAAGAAACTCGGTTATCTCGGCCGTCCGGATACAGATAAAGCCAAACTCATTACAGAAACCGTCAGCCGCGAAGTCCCTGTGGAATGGGTTTATCCGAGCGAAGCTATGCTCGAAGTGTTCGACGAACTCGAAAGCGGCTCTCACTGTGCAGTGATTCCCGATCAGAAGAAAGCCTGTGAACTCTTCGGCAAAGTCTGCTCTAACCTTCTGAGCGAAGGCGCCGAATTGGTTTTCCCGACTTGCGTCATGCAGGCATTATTTGCGGCCGCTCTGAAGTCCGAGGGTTACAACGTTTTGGATTCCATGAGCGCCTACGTTTCCTACCTTTGCTTCACCGATTGGGAAAAACTTCCTAAACCCTTCAAGATCGGTATTGTCGGCGGTCTCGGACCGGCTGCCACTGTCGACCTTTACGACAAAATTACTAAGGCAACTCCTGCTAAGAATGACCAGGAACACATCAAAGTTGCCGTCGAACAGAATCCCCAGATTCCTGACCGTACCAAATACCTGCTTCACGGCGGCGTGGATCCCACACTTTCTTTGTATGCCGCTTGCCGCAAGCTCGAGAAAGATGCGGTTGACGCAATCGTGATTGCCTGCAATACCGCGCACGCTTACTTTGAAACCATCGTCCCGCACTTAAGCGTTCCGCTCATCAATATGCAGCAGGTAACGCTCGAAGAGATCCGCGATAAATTCGGACCGGATGTCGTCATCGGCTTGATGGCCACTGACGGAACCATTGAGACAGGCATTTACGGCCGCAAAGCCAAATCCATGAAACTTGCCATGGTCGTTCCTGATAAAGAGCATCAGGCCATGGTCATGGAAGCTATTTACGGTGAAAAAGGCGTCAAAGCCGGCTTTACCGACGGCCACTGCAAAGAAGTTCTGCTTAAAGCTGCCGAGCATTTGGTCAGAGATAAAGGCGCTCAAGCTCTTATTCTCGGCTGCACGGAGCTGCCTTTAATTCTGGAAGAAACTGACAACATCAAGCTCGGAGACGGACATGCCGCCATTGTGGATCCGACCGCTTCACTCGCTCGCCGTGTTGTTAAAGTTGCCGGAGAAATCACAAAAATCAGAGGTGTTCGCTAATGTATTTTCAAGTTAAAGACTATTCCCCGGTTCCTGCAGGAACCAAAGTAGCCTTTATCGGCCTGGGCACAATGGGCTTTCCGATGGCAGGACATCTCCTGCATGCCGGCTGTCAGGTGACTGTCTATAACCGCACAGCCTCCAAGGCCGAAGCCTGGGTAGAAAAATTCGGCGGCAAATCTGCACCCACACCTCGTGAGGCGGCTCAGGATGCAGACGTCGTCTTTACTTGTGTCGGCAATGACAACGATCTGCGCAGTGTGCTTCTCGGAGAAAACGGCGCTTTCGCCGGCATGAAAAAAGACGCCGTCCTCTGGGATGCCACTACGGATTCAGCTGAAGTCGCTAAAGAAATGGCAGCCCAAGCTGAATCTTTAGGACTGCATTTTGTCGATGCGCCGGTTTCCGGCGGCCAGGACGGCGCAGTCAGCGGCAGTCTTACCGTAATGTGCGGCGGAGATGCAGAAATCATTGAACGCGTCAAACCGATTGCGGACGCTTTTGCGTGCTCGATTCGCAGAATCGGACCGGTCGGCTCCGGACAGCTTGCCAAGATGTGCAATCAGATCTGTATCGCCGGCGTTGTTCAGGGCTTAGCAGAAGCGATTGCTTTCGGGCAGACCGCGGGCATCAACATGCACACGGTTCTGGATGTGATCGGTAAAGGTGCCGCTTCTTCCTGGCAGATGCATCGCCGCGGCGACACAATGATTGAAGGCAAGTTTGATTTCGGATTTGCTGTGGACTGGATGCGCAAGGATTTAGGCATCTGCTTAGAGCAGGCCCGCAAGACCGGCGCAGACCTTCCTCTGACCGCACTTGTCGATCAGTTCTATGGTGAAGTTCAGAACATGGGCGGAGGCAGATTTGATACCTCCTCTCTGATTCTCCGGCTCAACAGAGAACCGAAGAAGTCTTAATCGCTTCTAAATAGCGCGAAAGCCTCGGGATTTCCGAGGCTTTCGTGTTTTTGGTTTCATGAAAACGATCAGATCTTCATGATTTCCTGACGATAGAAACGAAGTTCCTCGACGGAATCATAAATATCGGATAAGGCTTCGTGACGGGAAGTCTTCTGATATTTCTTCATTACTTCCGGAGACCAGCGTTTGACGCATTCTTTGAACGAAGAAACGTCGAGGTTGCGGTAATGGAAGAACTGCTCCAGACGCGGTGTCCAGCGTGCCATGAAACGGCGGTCCTGACCGATGGAATTGCCGCACAAGGGGCTCTTTCCTGCCGGCACGTACTTGGAGAAGAAGTCAATAAAGATTTGAGCGGCTTCGTCTTCCGTGACTTTGCTTTCCAGACAGCGATTGACAAGGCCGCTTCGGGTATGTGTAGCGGTATTCCAAGAGTCCATGTTGGAGAGAATGGCAGCATCCTGATGGATTGCGACCACCGGTCCTTCGGCAATCACATTGAGCTGAGGATCGGTAATGACGGCCGCCATTTCAAGGATGCGGTTGATCTGGGGCTCTAGGCCGGTCATCTCCAGGTCCATCCATATCAGATTGTTCTCGTTGAACAGCGGATCTCTTTCGACTCCAAAACCGTTATTGCTCATATTTCTCTCTTTGTATTAATCGATCTTTCGTGGCATTTTAGAACAAACGAAGAGAATCCTAGCTGTCGGAACATCGGATTCAAAGCTCTAGTCGTCTTTATGATGGCCTCTTTTACGCCCGGGGCCGCGATGGTCATCCCAGTCATGACCTTTCGCGGGTCTAGGACCGGCATGCGGGCCACGAGGCGGCGGACGATGATCCCATTGCGGACCCCTATCGTGTTTCGGCCTTGCATGTCTGCCCGGCGGCGGGGGCGGTGGTGCTCCATAGTGTCGAGGAGGAACAGCATGATACCGCGGAGGTGGAGGCGGAGGTGCATAACCTGGGCCGGGAGGTGGCGGCGGAGGAGTGGCACGACGATAATGCTTGTTGTACCAACTGCGTTTCACAAAATACACGGGAGCGCCGCAGGCACCATATTCGGCACAGTAACGTCTCCAATGACGGCGATGATTAGCGGGGACGGTCAGATAAATCGGGGCGCCCGCCAATGCCGCGCCGATCGCTACAATCGGATTGGCATTCCACAAAGAAGGCGTCACGCCTTGGATGGGCAGGACTCCATAGTAGCCGGGCGTTCCGATACCGACGTTAACATTAACATGAACTCCGGCATGGGACGGCAAAGAAACACACACCGCGAGGAATGAGGAAGCCGCCAAGAGCTTCAGGCTTTGAAAGGAAATCATGGTTGACCTCCTTAAGTCTATTGAGTTACCAAAAATCTAGTATATCCACGGCGTTTAGTTCATTGCGATGCTCCGCTCAACTCTGTGCATACTTTGAGCGCACAACACTTAGTCACCTATAATTTTCGGATCAATTTTTTTCTAATCAGAACAATGAACTCAGCAGAAATTTTTGAGATTGTCTTTCTTTTATTTTTATTCGGGAACTTTGTTCTCAAATACTATCTGGACAGACGTCAGGTACGGTCGATTCAGATTAACCGAGGTGCAGTTCCTGCAGCTTTTGCCGGCAAGATTACGTTAGAAGCCCATCAAAAGGCTGCTGACTACTCGGTCGAACGAATCAAATTTGGTCAGCTGGCACGAATCACAGATTTAGGTTTTGTCTTGATCGCCACTATCGGAGGATTGATCCAATGGATTTACGGAGAAGTTTCAGGCTGGCTCGGCGGAGATACCTGGGCACAGATTGTCATTATCATGTGCTACGGCTTTCTTTCTTCTTTGATCGACCTGCCCTTCTCTTGGTATTCCACTTTCAAGATCGAAGCGAAGTATGGCTTTAACACCACTACTCTTGCTCGTTTTATCAAAGACTTGCTTTTATCAGCCGTATTAAGTTTAGTTCTCGGTATTCCTATTCTTGCCGCGGTTCTTTGGATTTGGAATGCTGCAGGCGAATTCTGGTGGTTCTGGGCGTGGCTTGCCTACATCCTCTTTATTCTTGCCGTGCAGTGGATCTATCCGACGTTTATCGCTCCGCTCTTCAACAAATTCACGCCGCTGCCTGACGGAGAACTCAAAACTCGACTTGAAGGGCTGCTCAGCAGAATCGGCTTTGCTTCTAAGGGGCTGTATGTGATGGATGCATCAAAGCGCAGCGCCAAAGGCAATGCTTACATGACGGGCTTCGGAAGAAATAAACGCATCGTTTTGTTTGACACTCTGCTCAACAAGATGACGCCGGAAGAAACCGAAGCCGTCTTAGCCCATGAACTCGGCCACTATAAGCTGCATCACATCTACAAGATGATGGCATTCAGCTTTGCTTTCTCTCTGCTTTTCTTCTGGATTCTGTCGGTTCTTGCCGACTGCTCTTGGTTCTACGAAGGCTTAGGAGTCACGCTCTCTCACGGAGCCAGCCACGGCGTTGCCTTAATTCTTTTCTCGATTGCCGTACCGGTTTTCTTGTTCCCGCTCGCTCCGCTGACAAGTCTTTTCTCGCGCAAGCATGAGTTTGAAGCCGATGCATTTGCTGTTCGCTACAGCAACGGAGGTGCCCTCATTAGTGCGTTGGTAAAACTTTTCTCCGACAATGCGGCTACGCTGACACCTGACCCGCTGTATTCGGCCTTCTATTCTTCCCATCCGGATGCCGCGATCAGAATTGCAACGATCCAAAAAGAAATGAGCAAAGCATGAAAGAGCAGGTTTGGTTTAAAGCGCGTGTGATTTCTTCCCACGGCCGTCACAGTTTTGTTGAGAAAGAAGACGGTACGGTGCTTGAAGCAACCCGCAAGGGTAAAAAGGTTGACCTGGCTGTCGGTGATATTGTCGACTGTCTTCAAACATCGGCTGAACAAGTCTCAATTCAAAAAATCGAACAGCGGCGCTCCCTGCTCTATCGCAGTGATGAACTTAGAACCAAACCGCTTGCTTCCAATATCGATCAGGTCGCGGTTGTCTTTGCGACACGGCCTTCTTACAACCCGCATTTCATTTGGAAGGCCATGCTGGCAGCGGAAACCGCGGACATTCATATTCTGATGATCCGCAACAAAACGGACTTCACAGAAGACGAGCCGACTGTCCGACCGTTCATCAACCAGCTCAAAGAGCTCGGAGCCGAGGTTGTAGAAGTATCTGCAACCAAGGATCCCGAGGGCACGGTTAAGAGGCTGGAGCCGCTTTTTAAAGGCAAGGTGACGCTTTTAATCGGTCAGTCCGGCATGGGCAAATCCACCATCTTGAATTTGCTCGTCAAAGACGCTGATCAAAGAACTCAGGAATACTCGGTTGCTTTAAATCTCGGCAAACAGACAACTACTGCCGCCCGCTGGTTCAACTATGAAGGCGGCGCCATTGTCGACTCCCCAGGCTTCCAGGAATTCGGCCTGTCTCATTTAACGTTAAACGACATCATGCGCGGTATGCCGGAGATTCGGGATCGCGTGGAGTACTGCCGGTTTACCAACTGCCGGCATTTAAATGAACCCGGATGCGCCGTTAAGGCGGCGGTCGAAAAAGGAGAAATCGATCCTGACCGTTATGCCTTTTACAAGGAACTTGCCGTAAAAGCGATTGCTGCAGAAAAGAACAATTATTGAGATCGTCATTAACTCACGTTTGAGCCGGACGCGTCCGGCTTTTTCTTTGCCTAAAAGGAAGTCGTCCAACAAGACTCGAACTATCCGGAGAGAGGTAGTTTTGAGTTGAACAGAGAACCGATTTCAACCTATAGGTTCCCTTAAATAACAAGATCTCGCGTAAAAATGTGATTTTTGTTCGAACAATAACTAAAGATACCTAATTTTAGGTATTACAGGAAATGAATTGAAAGTTTGTCAAAACAACAAGTTAGTAGGACGAAAAAGATAAGCAAGGTAACTGTCAAGGCACCCACAACCAAAATAGTTCTCAACCCTATTAACCTTATCTCGACGCTTATTAAGCGGACAAATATTTGTTATACAAATCAAAAAGTCTTGAAACTCTTGTGATTATTACCTTACCAAAATAGTTTTAATCGGACAAATCAAATTTTTCGATTAGCTGACGAAGAGAATTACATTCGATTTACATTTAATTACAAATTCATTTCGGGTATTTTTAAAGAAAAGCAGATTCGTTTCAAATAATTGCGAAGCCAGTAACGACGGGCGTTTTAGGAGTAATCCCTAAATCTTTTTCCTAATAATCTCCTATGTAACTCTACTTATATAACGTATTTACGGTATACAAAAATATGGGTTTCTACTTGCTCACCTCGGGAATTCCCGATATGATGACTTCATCGTAAACGAAAACAAACAAAGTTTTCAGCAAGGGATTCAAAAAGTTACATAGGAGAAACAAAATGTTAAGAACACGTCGCACACCGAAAGACAGAGCCGCTTTCCCGACCGAATTACCGTCCGGACTCAGAATTCCCGCCGGTGTCTCTCCTGAAACCTATGCTTCTCACCGAGACATTTTATCCGTCCTGCTTCTTCGCTTCATGACCAGCCGCCTTCGCGCAATGTATCAGGCCTATGACGGCGACCTGACGCTCTGCTTAGTTCTCGGCGAAATCGCTTCCCGCAATACAGAACGCTTCTACGACGAACGCCGCGGCTACCAGCCTGCTTCGTTCAACGGTCAGAGACAGTACCTTCCCTGCAACGCCCTCTCGATTTCGGACGTTACCGGCATTCCTCGTGAAACTGTTCGTCGTAAACTCGCTAAGCTCGTCGACCTGGGATGGATTGAAAAGACACCTGACGACATGTATGTCATCACCGACCGTATCGGTACCGTCTTCGCCGCCTTTGACGACAGTCAGACATACGATCTGATGAGAACCAGCGATCAGATCAAGAACGTTCTTCAAAGTTAGTTGACTTAGAAGTAGCTGATTTTTTCCAAAGCTTGAAATAATTGACCTCCGAGATTCGGAGGTCTTTTTTATGCGTCATTCGACGGAGAACTGCTCAGCCTATTGAAGCTTCCGCACTTCCCTGTCAGTCGCTGGCGTTTCTTTCAGCCAAGTACCTCGTTAGTATTTCGAAAGCTGCCGGAAGAGTTTTGTCATCCTGAATCGAAAAATCTCCTTTGTGGTGACCCTGGTGGTTGCAGCCAAACAAGAAATATCCGGCTTTTCCGCCGTGCTCCCTGACTCGCCTGATCAGCCAAGTGCAGTCCTCTGAGGCAGGAACGAAGCTGATGAATTTCGTTCTTTCTACTAAATCCGTCTTCTCAGCAATTTTGGCAAGTCGAGCCAATACATCCGGATCTGTTTCCAGATTCGCGGCGGAACCGACTATCTCGATTTTTGCCTTGACGTCAAAAGCTGCTTCGGTACCTCGAACAATGCGCTTAACATGGTCAACCATGAATGCATCCAACTCGCTCGTTGCACCGCGGGTTTCAATTTCCATACGAGCATGAGCCGGGATCACGTTTCGACTTTCTCCGGCTTCGAGCCTTCCGACGCAGACACGTGTTAATCCGCCGCTGTGTCTTGGAATTCCGGCGATTAAGGTAGCAGCATTGCATGCTGCCAACAGCGCACTTTTCCCAGCCTCGGGATTTGAGCCGGCATGAGCCGGAGCGCCTTCAAAGCTAACGTTTAGTTTTGTCGTCGCGAGGTAGCCGCCTTCACAGATGCCGACTTCTCCTAACTTACACTCGGACCCGATGTGAAAGCACACAATTTCGTCGACGTC
Organism: Parasutterella sp.; assembly: GCF_057870745.1. Classification (NCBI taxonomy): domain Bacteria; kingdom Pseudomonadati; phylum Pseudomonadota; class Betaproteobacteria; order Burkholderiales; family Sutterellaceae; genus Parasutterella; species Parasutterella sp. The sequence goes on from NZ_DBMALT010000034.1 coordinate 13,944, forward strand.
GTCAAGAGCTCCTCCGGCAGCCACTGCTAAGCCGCCTCGGACGCCTTCTTCGGCCGGTTGAAAAACGAATTTGATTTTGCCTGAGAGACGCTCTCTGTTTCGAGCTGACCATTCGGCCACCGCCAACAAAATCGCAGTATGTGCATCATGGCCGCAGGCATGCATCACGCCGGGAATTTCGGAAACATAATTGCCTTTGACTGCTTCATGTTCTGCCGCAGAAGTTTCTTGAACCGGTACCGCATCTAAGTCAGCACGGATTGCAATGGTAGGGCCGGGGTTACCGGTATCTAAAATTCCGACGATTCCGGTATAACCTCCTGTCTTCTCGATAAAACTTTGAGGAACTCCGTGCTCTAAAGCTCTTTCTATCGCCTTATTCACTAATTTCTCGTCTCGTCCTTGAACAGACGAAATATCCAAGAAATCAATACCTAATTGATATTCGATTCCAAGACGCTCCAGCCGATCAGCAACATAGGACGTCGTTTCGAACTCTGTCCAGCCAAGCTCCGGGCGTCGATGAATATGTCTTCGATCCTGAAGCATCTGATCGATCAAATCGGAAGACTTATCGTTCATTTTTCATCTCGCAAAAATAATGTCCTGCCAAACCTGTTGCAGCACATTATGCACCTTGAAATGCTCATGAAAAAACCTCGCCAACCGAAGCTGACGAGGTTTTTCTAATTCGGAGATCCGAATACCGATTAGGCCTTGCGAACCAGTTTTTCTTTGATTCGAGCAGCTTTACCGGACAGATTGCGCAGGTAGTAGAGTTTGGCGCGGCGGACGTCACCGTGGCGCTTAACTTCGATGCTGGCAATCAACGGAGAATAGAGCTGGAATGTACGTTCCACACCTTCACCGCTGGAAATCTTACGAACGGTGAAAGCAGAGTTCAAACCGCGGTTGCGAATGGCGATGATAACGCCTTCGAAAGCTTGAACACGCTTGCGGGAACCTTCAACGACGTTGACGTTAACGACAACGGTGTCGCCGGGGTTCATTTTCGGGAAGGTTTTGCCTTCAGAAAGACGGGCAATCTCTTCTTTTTCAAGTGTTTCAATCAAATTCATTTTTGTCTCCAATGACCATCTTCATGCAGCTCTGTTATCTCTTAAACTGCAGAGAGGATGGATTTTAAAAATCGGAACGTTTTACGATTCCGTACTCTCTTTAATGTTTCGCAGAACTCGCTCATCCTCACGGGTCAGCAAATTCTTCGAGCGCGATATTTTAACCAAATCCGGACGCGTTTGGGCGGTTATTTGTAACGCCTGTTTGCGTGTCCATGCCCGGATATTTTTATGGTGCCCGCTCAACAGCACTTCCGGAACCGGCATATCGCGCCAAACCTCCGGCCGTGTGTAATGCGGAGCATCCAAAAGACCTGTAGAAAAAGACTCGTCGGAAGCCGACAAATCCTTAATCGCGCCGGGAAGCTGACGGATTACCGCATCCATAAGCACCATTGCCGGAAGCTCACCGCCGGAGAGAACATAGTCTCCGATCGATAGGGTCTCATCGACATAGGTATCCAGGAACCTCTGGTCAATGCCTTCGTATCGGCCGCAAATCAGAATCAAATCCTGATTGTCTTCGGCCAATGAACGCACTTTGTCGTCATTGAGCGTTTTGCCGGAAGGCGCAAACGCAATAACTTTGCCGTAGTTGCCGTCCTTGCGGATAGCATCCACTGCGTCAGCCAACGGTTCTGCCAACAGAACCATGCCCGGGCCACCCCCAAAGGGTCGATCGTCTACGGTCTTATGCGCATCAAAAACAAAATCACGCGGGTTCCAGCACTTCAGCTGCCAAAGTCCAAGCTTGGCAGCCCGAGCGGTTATACCGAACTTCTCTATAAGAAGCGGCATTTCCGGAAACAGCGTGACGATGTCAAAACGCATAATGCGGTTTAATCCCAGGACGGATCCCAGTCCACAACGATCTTCTTCGCCTCAACGTTCACTTCTGCCAAATAATCTTCAACAAAAGGAATGAGAACTTCTTTACCGTCGGCGCGTTTGACATTCAGAATGTCGTGAACACCGTTGTCGATCATGCCCTTAACTTGGCCGATGCTCTGCCCTTCTTTATTGACGACTTCGCATCCGATCAAATCGACCCAGTAGTATTCGTTCTCTTCGGCTTCAGGAAAATCCTTACGGTAAAGGGCCACTGCACCGCGAAGCGCCGCCGCATCCTCAGGCGTATCGATGCCTTGGAATTTTGCGACGATACCGGCGCCGTGCAGTTTTGCTTTTTCAAGTTCCACGGGTCTGACTTCACCGTCAGGAAGGACATGCTGCCAGTGTTTGGAACCTAAAAGCGCAGACGTACCCTGAAAAGGCTGGACGCGAACCCAGCCTTTTAGCCCGTAGGCACCATGCAAAGCGCCGAGCACAATAGGCTCGGCGCCGGAATTCTTCTCGTTAGTCACAAACGGTCAGAAATCAATTAAGCAGCAGGAGCAGCTGCCTTTTTGAATTCTTTGTAGAGACGAGCAACGGTGTCGCTCATCTGTGCGCCGTTAGCAACCCAAGCGTTCAAAGAAGCTTCATTGATGGAAAGACGGGGAGCAGCACCGGATGCCATCGGATTGTAGAAGCCGATACGTTCATTGAAACGACCGTCACGGCGGTTGCGGGAGTCGGTCGCGACGATGTTGTAGAAGGGGCGCTTCTTGGAGCCGCCGCGAGCCAGACGGATAACGACCATATTAAGTTACCTCAAAAAATTTATATTCTAAAAAGTTTAAAAATTAGGCTTCTAACGCCTGAAAACACGTGATTTTATCCTAATTTTTTCAATTAAACAAACGGGTTGCATCCGTTTTGTTACTCAGTGCAAACGAAAAAGCGGCTGTTGTCAACCGCCTTTTGCTTGAGCCTTAGTGTCGACTAAAGCTTTGCTTCCAGTTCGCGAATCACTGTCATTGCATCACCGACTAAGCCGTAATCGGCGACATCAAAGATAGGAGCTTCAGGATCTTTGTTCACAGCCACAATGACTTTGACGTCTTTGATACCGGCAATATGCTGAATGGCACCGGAAATACCGAAGCCGATATAGAGGTCAGGAGCAATGATCTTACCGGTCTGACCGATCTGCCAATCGTTCGGAGCAATACCGGCGTCGACTACAGCGCGGGTCGTACCGACGGCTGCGCCGAGTTTGTCGGCCAGTTTGCCCATTTCCGCAAATTCGGCTTCATCCACTAAACCACGGCCGCCGGCTAAAACGATCTTGGCGTTCTGCAAGTCAGGACGATCGCTCTTTACTTGTTCGCTGCGAACGAAAGTCACTTTAATCACAGGAGAAGCGGGAACCACTCTTTCAAGTTCGGCCTTACCTTCTCCGGTCGGAGCGGCATCAAATGCGGTAGCGCGGACCGTTAAAACAACTTTGGGGTCGAGCGCGCGCACGGTTTCAATGACAGAACCAGCATAAATCGGACGCTTAAATGTTTTGGCGTCAACGACTTCCGTGATTTCGGAAATCTGAGCAACATCTAATACGGCGGCAACTCGCGGAGCGGCTGCTTTACCGGCAGGGTTGGCGACGAAAAGGAAGTAATCATATTCCTTTGCCACTTCTAAGACGGAAGCGGCAAGATTTTCGGGCAGTTCTTCGGCAAAGTAAGGAGCCTCGGAAAGCAGCACGCGGCGAATACCGTTGATTTTGGCTGCTTCTTCTGCGAGCTTCCCGCCTTCCTGAGCGGCGATCATGATGTCGATGTCGCCGCCGATCTTTTGAGCAGCGGTGACCAAAGAATAAACCGCAGGGTTCAGAGCGGCATGATTATGTTCTGAAATAACTAAAACGGCCATGTTTCGCTCCTTAAAGTACCTTCGCTTCGTTCTTCAGTTTGTCGATGAGTTCGTCGACGTTGGCAACTTTGCGGCCGACTTTGCGAGCTGCAGGCGCTTCATAGCCGACAACTTCAACGTGCGCACGAAGATCGGGGCACAGAGCAGAAGCCTGGACGACTTCCTGCGGCTTGCGCTTGGCTTTCATCATCATCGGCAGCGTGACATAGCGCGGAGCGTTCAATCTCAGATCAGCAGTCACTACAGCCGGAAGCGTGAGATCGAGAACTTCATAGCCGCCGTCGATCTCGCGTGTAACTTCGAGTTTGCCTTCCTTCATCACGGCAGCAGAAGCGTGGGTTGCCTGCGGATATTCGCAAATGGCGGCAATCATCTGACCGACTTGGTTAGAGTCGTTGTCCACGGCCTGTTTGCCGCAGATGATCAGATCAGGATTGACCTGTTTGACATAAGCGCTGATGAGCTTGGCAACGTTCAGAGGTTCTGCTTCAAAGGGCTTGTCCGTCTGAATGAGAACGCCCTTATCGGCACCCATAGCAAGGGCCGTGCGCAATGTTTCCTGAGACTTTGTATCGCCGACGGACACTGCGATCACTTCGTTGGCAATGCCCTTTTCTTTCATTTGAACGGCCTGTTCGAGTGCAATTTCGTCGAACGGGTTCATCGAGTGTTTGAGGTTAGCGACGTCGAGTTTGCCGTCAGGTCCGACTTTGACCTTAATATTGGCGTCGACCACCCTTTTGACAGGGACAAGAATTTTCATTTATTTCTCTAATGTTAGATTACATTCGGTGGATTATAGCGATTGAAGCCTCGCTGAATTTTTTCAGGCAAAACGTTTTGAGCGAATTGCATGCACAGGGGAGCTTAGCTTTTGAGGATGAAACCGAGCTTATCTTGCGAAAGAAGCGCTCGAAACTTTGGCGCCTCTTTCCTGATTATCAATTTGTTTAGGCCAATCGATAGTCGTTGAAGATTTGTTCGGCCGTCGGAAGAACCCACTTCCCGTCTTGACCTCTAACCGTTGTCGTCTTGAGCCTGCTGACGCTCGTACCGCACGTCCACACTTTGTAATTGCGCATATTCGTGCACAAGCAGCATTTGGTCTTCTCGGACGAGTTTTCCAGCCACTCTTTAAGGTATGGACAACTTCCGTGCGAAAGCATATAGCCATAAGACTCACAGTTCGGCCGATTATTGGCGGTTAACGCCGGAGAGTTTTTAAGCATTCTCATGAGATATCCGGTCGGAGAAGCATGGTTGACTTCAACGTCTTCGTCTTTTGCGTCGATATAGACTTGTTTGACCGGATCGGGAAGACCGCTTTCCTGAGCAATCGTGAATCTAGTCGCTGCTTGAATGCCGGACGCGCCGGTCTTTTTCATTAAGTCAACGGCTTCCTTCCCGGAAAATATTCCGCCGGCACCGAGCACAGGAACGTTTAGTCCGGTATCTTTCACGAGCTTGACGACATCTTTAACGATATCTTCCAGCTTGAAGTTTCTCCAATCCTCGCCGAAACCTAAATGTCCTCCGGCCAGCGGGCCTTCAACAACCACATAATCCAGTTTGCGTCCGATGAATGCCGTGCGTTTCATGAAGAGGTTCAGCGCTCTAGCCGAAGAGACAACCAATCCGAAAAGCGCGTCATTGAACCGAGGATTGTCCTGCATCAGTTTCAAGCTTGAAAGATGCAGACCGGCAGACATCGTAATACCGTCGACACCGGCATCCAATGCTGCATTCAATCGAGCCCTCAGCGTGGCGATCGGGTCGTTCATAGTGAGCTTTTCCATGCAATTCACAAGAACCAGACCTTTACCGGTTGCCTTTTCCATCACATCGGAAAAATATTGTTTTGAGACTCTGGACAGAGCCTCCAAGTTGAACTTTTCTTCCGTCTTGTCTGCTTCTTCAATCATTGACTTGAATCGGATTGTCTTCTCTTTTGTGAAATGTGTTCCGATTTCGCGATCTGCAACATCCGGCAGCATAGCGTCAGAAAGATGAGCCATTCCTCCAAGCTTCTCAATCGCCAATACGAGATTTGCTGTCGAAATATTGGTTCCCATTCCGCCGACCATCAGCGGCAAAAAGTCACGTCCCTTAAAAGAAAGACGAAAGTCGTCCAAACACTGCATACCAAAATCTCCTATTACAAAAGTACGCAGATTCAATATAGGCGGGTGTTAGTTTCTAAAAATCTTCATTTTTTAAGGAGATATCCTAAAAATTTGATTCGTTTTACCAAGACAGTTAGGTGTATAAGGACTCGAGGCTGCAGGTGTTTTTCCCAAAGAATTAACGATCTTCTTTTAGAGTCTTCCAGCTTAAGAAAACATATGCAGCGAAACCGCAGCCAAAACTAAGTAGCGGGCAAACTTACCGAGGAGAATCAGCAAAAAAGAGCGCCAAAAGCTAATTCTCAGCCAGCCCGCGCCGAGGCAGAAGCCGTCGCCAACGATAGGAAGCCAAGAAAAAAGCAGTGTTATCGGTCCGTATTTTTTTAGCAGTTCCAGACTTCTAGCTTCCTGCTTCTTATTCGGGATGAGTCTCCCCATCCCATAGGTTATTAATGCGCCTAATGTATTTCCTGCCGTCGCGACAAAGACAACGATCCATAAATGCGTCTGAAATTCGTGCATTCCGAAGACTACCAGTGCCTCGCTTCCGCCGGGTAAAACGGTAGAAGAGATTAATGCACTCGTAAATAGCGTCCAAAGGTAGGCAGTAAAAGACAAAACGTTCCTTAGATCGTGTAGATTATGTAAATCTTTCTAACAAACTGACAGTACAACATGGCTCAGTCCGCAGATCTTAAAGCCAAAATTGAGGGACTTAATAAAGTTTTTCAGTTTTATTACAAAGAAAATTTCAAAACACTGAGAAAAGCGACGGATTTCTACATTCCTTGGTTTATCGGAAGAAAAAAACGCCTGGAAGAATTTCAAAAACAGTACATTCCCTTCTCGGTTGCTCTCTTTTTAGAAGGCGTTCGCAACAGCACGCTGAAGATGGAAGGCGAGCCGAATGAGGAACTCATCGAGGCCCTCCGCACTAAGCTGCTGCATAAGAGCTTCAAACCGGACTTCGATGAATATTGGAATGTCATTGAGTCGACACTCGAAAGAAACCCCGAGAACCCTAAAGAAGTCTCGGACGCCGTTTCTGCTCTGCTGATGTTCAAACTTTACGGTCCTAAAGCTTCCGAACCTATGCCGGAAAAACTGGACTCTCAGCGCCATACAATCGCCTCGGAATTCCAAGTCGGCAAGATCCACTACCAGTATTCCCGCGGAGCACGCATTGCATTAGAACGCCTGCTTGATCCGAAGTTTGATCCCGAGTTTGTTCCACGAGCAACTCATGATCCCAAGACACTAAACACTGTGATCGCAAAAGAAGAAATTCCTTCTCCTGAAGAGAACAAAACGCCCCAATAGCATTTGCCTTTGTAGTAGTGACGAAAATAACGTTTACGTTACATAGTAAGACGACACCCCTTTCATTTGGGATGTCGTCTTTCATTGCAGATTTAGACAATATATCTGTGTATGAACCGTTCTTTCTGAGATTCGGAAAATAGATAGCTAGTTCCTTAGAAGAGGAACCTGATGCGTTATCTTCCAACCCAATCATTCCATTAGAACATATGAACGAGAGAAGCAAGTACTGTGGTCGTCTTATCTTTTAATCGTCCCGTTTCACTGGAGTTTTTAAATTTGTATTTAGCTAAGCTAGTTCCTGCAAGAGCGTATAGCATGGTACGTTTTGAAAACGGGTAGAGATACCCGACCGACAACACCCCTGAGTCAAGCTTCATCCTCACGTTAGAACCATATGCGGAACTCAAATAAGTACTGGCTGTTTTAGCGTGTGAATATTGGAACTGAAACTTCAAAGTACCATGGTAGAAGGGTATGTCCGTGCCCAACAAATAAGAGCCGCCTATAAAGCCTTGAGCTTCTGCAATTTTCTGTGAGACAAGATTAGGGTTAAGGCCGCTTATTCCAGAAAGAAAGTAGTTGTTTACGCCAAGGAACCATTGAGAGTGTGCGACATACTGTGCTGCGGCGAATAATTTAAATTTTTTAAAGTCATAATTTCCGCCGAATTTTAGAGTGTATGAATCATCCAAGTTTCGCTTAAAGTTTTGGTATTTAAAGTCGGCTTGTTTTGTGTAGTCAGCCACAGCTACTAATTGCAGGGCTCCTAATTTGAAAGTCGCTCCGATAGCTGTGTAACGGTTGTTCTCAGAACTTTTTTCGTGCTCTTCTCCGTTTACATTAAAAGAGTACTGAGCGTACAACTTTAAGCCGGAAAGATTAGGCGAAACAAGAGTTATGGTGTTATCCATTCTCCCGTAACTTTGAGATAGGCGAGTGGTAGTTCCCCCATAAGTACTCCAGCCTCCCCAGAAATTATCTGCGATAGGATGGAAGATGCCATATGAGCCATAAATGCTACCTAAGCTGCAGACTCTTCCCAAAGCAATACGTCCGTAGTCTGATTCATAATAAATTTGAGATTCACGTCCAAAGGCTGAGTTAGCTCCCATTGAGGAAGAGCCGTCATCCATATTCAAACCAGCCTCTAAAACAAAGCCTACTTTATTGCCCGCCCCCAAATCTTCCTGTCCTTTAATACCGACTCTTGAGCCGGAGAACTGACTTCCCTTCATTTGAAGGATGTTAGTGGTCTTGTTTTTATGGGGAAGTTTTTTGTAGCTCAGAGATTTGTGTTCGTAGTTAACACCAAGGTCTAACAAACCATAAAGAGTCACCTGCGAAGCAAATGCGAATGAAGAAGAACCTAACAGAATAGGTATCAGCATCAGCGACAATTTGTTCATAATTTTCTCCTGGGACGGAGGCTTAAAAATTTATAAGCCTCCATTTTTGTTTTGGTTATTTTGTTGCGGTCAAACCGGCAAAACGGCCGAATGTGAAAATATCCGCTATTCCGTTGCCTCCGATTCGATTATTCCCGTGAATACCGCCAGTTACTTCGCCAGCAGCCAAGAGGCCTGGAATTACATTGCCCTTTCTATCGATGACCTGTGCATCCTCATTTATAAGCACACCACCCATCGTGTGATGACGGGCCATCGCAAACCTTGCTGCATAGAATGGACCAGTTTCTATTTTGTGAACTAACATCTTGGGATCGCGGCCTAAAGCATCCGCTTTATCGTCCACGCTCCTGTTGTAGGCTTCTACAGACTGACAAAGCTTGCTCACCGGAACACCCATTTTTTTCGCCAATTCTTCGATTGAATTCGCCTCAAGGACTATTCCGGTCTTGATAGATTTCTTCAGTAAATCTTCGACACGACCGACCTTGCAGTGAACATCGAAACCTTTGCTATCCATCACGGAAAATGCTTCTTCCTTAGGCTCAGCCAGGAAAGCATTGCAAAGTACGTCTCTGGCAGCATCTTCTTTTATAAAACGTTCTCCGTCCCAATTTACAAAAATGAAGTAATCAACAAATATACTTAACGGGACGTATGTGCTTTGATCTTTCGGTTTATTGATTACGCACTGAACGTAATCCATTCCAACAGTCTGCGCTCCCAAGTCGATCATATCGTTAAGAATTTCTCCGGTAGCGGAGGGCAGATTGGAAGTACCTAAATGTTCGAGTCTCGGATCGAACAATCCGCATAATTTTGCGTTAGCCGAATAGCCTCCAGAAGCTGCAATCACAGCCCTTTTAGCTTTAATAAAATGATTACGTTTATCCGGTGTTACGTATTCAACACCGATTACCCTTCCTTCCAGAGGGGCTTCGCGAATAATGTCTACGACTCTACTATTTGTCCTAATAGTAATCGGAAGCTTTTGAGCGCATTCCATGAGCGCTTTTATGTAGGATTGGCCGCCGTGCAGCTTAGGATTTCTAGTTCTGGGATGTAGGCCGCCGTAAACCTGATAGATGTAATCCATAAACTCAACGCCGTGATCTTTTAACCAAGCAACGGATTCATCTGCATTTTCAGTGAGCTTCTTAACCAGCTTTTTATTTCCTCTATAGCCTCCAGCCTCCATCGTATTCTCAAAAAATAGTTGCTCAGAATCTTGAACTCCGGCCTTTTTCGCATCTTCCGGAATTACTGCATTAAAAGCACCGCCTGAAACAATCGTGTTTCCACCGACAAAAGAGTTCTTTTCAAGAACCAGAACCTTTGCACCCTTTTCTGCTGCTGTTACTGCAGCTGTTAAGCCTGCACCACCCGAACCGATTACTACTACATCGAATGTCTCATCCCATGAACGATCAGATTTCGAGGTTTGCGGGGTAGCTGCAACGGACATATTAGAAGCTACTACGGGAGTCAAAACAGATAGAGCCGATGTGACGAGAAGTTTTCTTCGATTAATGTTGTATTTCATAGTATTCTCCAGTTTAAATTTATTTTCCGTCCGGACGGTTAAATATTAGTTTGTTGCGAAGAAAAGTAACATACGAGTTTTCCCTCCCTTTGCAATCTGATAAATTAAAATTTTGGGAATCGGACTATGACAAAAACTTCTGAGATTCTTCCTATAAAGAAAAAAGTTGGGCGGCCTGCTAAAAATTTAAACGGCAAAACTGTAAGGCAAATTGTCCTTGATGAAGCTAGAAAGTTGGTCTCTCAGCACGGGACTGACAGTCTGAGTTTCGACAGACTTTCTAAGGAAACTGGTATTGCCAAAGGAACCATTTTGTACCAGTTCAAAAGAAAAGAAGACCTTCTGCTGGCTCTATTACAAGCCCATGCATCAGAGCTCGAAGCAAAATTTAAGACTGTCGAAAAAAAAATCGATACAAAGTCCTCGGAAATTGATCCCATTTGTGCCACTTTTATCGAGTGGGGCAAAGAATTCGTCAACCGTCAACCCAAGGAATCAACATTCGGACTAGCTATTCAGGCTGCTTTTTCTGAAACAAAATTCCCAGAGAATCCGATCAATGGTTGGTTTAGGGAGATCTTTCAAAAAGTTCTTCTTTCTAAAGACTCGGACCCAGAAAAAGCCATAATCTGCCTCTTAGCCATCCAAGGACTCTTTTTTATGGATTTTTTGCAGATGGATGCTTTAAGTAAAGAACAAACTCTTACCGTCCTTGATAACTTAAGGAAATTCTTAACTGATGACAACAAGGCTAACTGACAATGGGCCGATTCGTCATTTCAGCCTAAGGAAAAATACGGATTTCCATCTTCTTGTTTTTAGAGCGTAAAGAGACGTCTGCCGTTAGAATGGAGCCTTGTTCGCAGGCACCCAAAAATGCGACCAAACAGGTTAGATACTTTATCCAAGTTTCCGACTCACACCTTTCTTTCAAGGACAGACATGCTGACTGACATTGAAATTGCACAGCAAACTAAGCTTATTCCTATCGATCAACTCGCCCACGAATATGGTCTTTCTGACGACCAGTTCATTCCTTACGGCAGAGACAAAGCCAAAGTTGCTTTAAACACCTCTAACGCAAAGGGCAAACTCATTCTCGTGACGGCCACTTCCGGAATGCCCGCAGGCTCCGGAAAGACAACAACTTCTATTGCCGTTGCTCAGGCCTTTAAGAAACTCGGCGAAAAAGCATGTCTAGCTCTGAGAGAGCCCTCTCTTGGACCATCTTTCGGCATGAAGGGCGGCGCTGCCGGCGGCGGGTACTCTCAGGTCGTTCCGATGGAATCCATTAATCTGCATTTCACCGGAGATTTCCATGCTATTACGGCTGCCAATAACCTCTTGGCTGCTTTAATTGACAATGCCCGTCATCAGGGTCAAGTCGATCTGAAAGAAATCACTTGGCGCCGTGTCCTTGACGTAAACGACCGCATGCTCCGCAATATCGTCACCGGCCTCGGCGGTCCTGCTAACGGCATCCCGACCGAAACCGGTTTCGACATTACCGCTGCTTCCGAGCTCATGGCCATCATTTGCTTGGCCGACGGGGAAGAAGATCTCCGCACTCGCCTGGATCGCCTGGTTGTCGGTCTCAAACGTGACGGCTCTGCCTACACCTGCAAAGAATTAGGAGCTACCGGCGCTCTGATGGCTCTTCTGAAAGATGCCATGCTTCCGAACTTGGTACAGTCCATTGAAGGCGTACCCGCTTTCGTGCACGGGGGCCCGTTCGCCAACATCGCCCACGGCTGCAACTCCGTGGCCGCTACTCGCGCCGCCATGACGATCGCAGACTGGGCCATCACGGAAGCAGGGTTCGGCAGCGACTTAGGTGCTGAAAAGTTCTATGACATCAAGTGCCGTATGAACAATCTTCAGCCTGCCGCGACGATCCTCGTCACTTCTTTAAGGGCTCTGAAGTGGCACGGCGGTGTTCCTCTGCCTGAAATCGGCAAGGAAAACATGGATGCTCTGATCAACGGTCTTCCCAACCTCAAGGCTCACATTGCCAGCCTGAAGCGTTTCGGCCAGCAGGTCGTGGTTTCTTTGAACCATTTCGCCAACGACAACGAAGAAGAAATCGATGTTGTCCGCAAAGAATGCTTGGCTGCCGATGTTCGCTTTGCGATTTCCGACGGCTTTGCCAAAGGCGGCGAAGGTGCGTTAGACGTTGCCAGAGAAGTGATGGCTGCCGTCAAAGAAGGTTCTAAGCCTTTGAACTACGCCTACAGCCTTGACGAATCCATTGAAGAAAAGATTCAGGACGTCAACACCAAGGTTTACGGCGGACAAGATGTTTCTTACTCTTCTGCCGCTCTGAAAGACCTGGCCAAGATCAAAGCCTTGAACATGGGATTTGAAAAGCTTCCTATCTGCATCGCTAAGACTCCTTTCTCTATGTCCCACGATCCGGATCTGAAAGGAGCTCCTCACGGCTTTACGCTTCCTGTCCAGCGCGTTATCCTGAACGCAGGCGCAGGCTTCCTGGTTGTTACGACCGGCGCCATCATGCGTATGCCCGGCTTGCCGAAGAAACCGGCTGCATATACCATTGACGTCGTTGACGGCAAGATCACAGGATTAAGCTAAGTCCTAGGGTTTTAGTTTTGCAAGACGCTCCTTTTTAGGAGCGTTTTGCTTTTCTGGGCCATTATTTAAGCCAGATGCCGTCAGCCGCAAAAGCGGTATCAGCAAACAGTCTTAGACGGCAAATGCACACGACGAAGGATTAAAAGTCCGATAACAAAGAAAAGTGTCGTCACGAGGATTGCGGTTCTTTGATCTCCGGACGTCAGCCAAGTGACTGTTCCGTATGTGATCGGGCCCAAAACATTGGCCCCCCAAACGGCGACGTTCCAGGCAGAGTAGAACTGGGCAAGTTCTCCTGCCGGAGCAAAAACGGCAACAACTGCCCTGCCCGCTGATTGGCTCGATCCCATCGCGATGCCGGCAATATTGGCAGCGATCCAGAAACTCACCGGACCTTGAGAGAACGCCGCCATCACGCCCATGACGATCCACAAAAGAATGGTAAGCGCTAAAGTCTTCTTATGCCCCAAGCGATCCTGAACGTATCCGAATACAAACGCTCCGATGGCGGCCGTAATATTGACGACCAAAATCAAAGTAATCGTCTGAGCGGTCGTAAATTTCATGACAAGCTGGGCATATACAGCGGACAGCGTAATAACTACCGCAATGCCTGCCTGATAGAAAAGCCCGCAGACGCAAAGCTTCAAAAATTCCGGATAGCGTTTAAGAAGTTTGAAGCTGTCAGATGATTCCTTTCGGATTCGTTTGAAGGTCTTTTCAAAGGAAATGTTTTTAGGTTTCGAACGCTCTTTGACATACAAGAGCATCGGAAGCGCCATCACAAAGAAAATCGTCGCCGTGGACATTGCTGTGTACGGCACATAAACGTCAGCCGGAAGACCTGCTTTCTGTCCCTCAAAAACAATAAGCAGGCAAGCAGCCAAACTGACGATGCCGCCGAGATACCCGAAAGACCAGCCCCACCCTGAAACCTTGCCGAAGGCTTCGGGCTTTGCCAACTCCGAAAGAAACGCTGAATTGAGAGATACACCGGCATTGAATGCCGTATTAGAAATGACGATCAGAAAAACCGCTGAGGCTAAAGTCCCCGGACCGGTATACGCAAGCGTCGCTGTGCTCATACAGCAGATGCCTGTCATCACCGCAAGCCAGAATCGTTTATTGGCCTTAGCGTCTGCCAACGCACTGATTACAGGAATAACAGCGATAGACAGCAAATTAGAAAGAGTGATCGTCAGCGTCCAAGCAAACGTTGCCCAGACAGCATTTTCTGCGACAACCGACACAAAAAAAGCGTTGTAGACCGCAGTCAGAATAACGGTGGTGTAACCGGAGTTCGCAAAATCGTACGAAGCCCAAGCGAGAACCTCCCGCTTGGAGACCCCGGGCATGAGAAAGTTCTTTCCGGAATCCATTGACTAATCCGTACAAGCCAGCTGATGGATGAAGGCTGCACAGCTCCTTGCAAGAGAAGACGTGTTGTAGCCGCCTTCAAGAACAGTCACGACGCCTCGGCATTCCGGAATCTCAGATTTGCAGGATGCCAGCCGGCGACCTAAGAAGGCATAGTCTCGTTCAACCATTAAAAGCTGGGCTTGATCCTCTTCTCTGTGTGCATCAAAACCAGCGGAAACCATAATCAGCTCAGGTTTGTATTCCTTGAGCTTGGGCATCCAAACTTCGTCCATGGTTCGACGAAGTGCAATCCCTTCGGTTCCTTCCGGGAACGGTGTGTAAATCGCGTTCGGAGGCGCGTGATGAATATGCGCATACGGGAAAAGCGCTTCTTGGAAACCGTCCAGAATTAAAACATCATCTCGGCCTCCGAGAATATTGCTCGTCCCGTCCCCGTGGTGGACATCAAAGTCAACAACTGCGACTCTTTTTAATCCGTAAACTCCGATCGCATGCAGCGTACCGATGGCTACATTATTCAAGAAGCAAAAACCGCCGGAATGATCTCTATGCGCGTGATGTCCTGGCGGTCTGACCGCACAGAAAACCTTTTTATATTGTCCTGAGAGGACGTCATCCACACCCGCGCATGCGGCCCCTGCTGCATATTGAGCGGCCTCCCAGGTATAAGGATTCATGGCGGTATCGACACTAATCGTGTTCAGACCTTCCTTCGGTGAATTGTGGGAGAGGTAGGAAATATAGTCAGCATCGTGGGCGGCCAGCATGTCAGTAACAGCCACCATCGGCGGCGTTTTTCGATCGACGAACTGAGAAGTACCGGCGGCCAGCATGAGCTCTTCGATTTTTTCCAGGCGTTTCGGACATTCGGGATTGTTGTTTCCCATCTTATGTTTGAGAAACAATCCGTGAGTATAGAAAGCGGTATCAGCCATGGAATTCTTCTTTCAGAGCTTTTTATTTATTTTAACTTTTTCTTGGGACCCATCTAAAGAACAATTGCTGAAAGAACTTTATCACTACAAGGTCTTAAGAGTATTATTTTGAACCCTGAGCTATCAATCCGCTCCCATCATTCGGACGGCAGCGTTGATTCCTCTTCAGTTAGAGGACATTTAGAAGGATATAGTTCGGGTACAAGCAAGCAAAAGGTGTTAACGACATACCCGCTTTTGGATGCTTGGATTGAGGATAACTGTTTTTTTAGAAGCGCAACTTGGGCCTTGAGCTGGAACGTTGATTCGATAGATTGCTGAGTAAGAAAACCAACTATCTTTGCGTGCCTTCGGATTACAGACTGGTACAGACTTACGCCGTGGTCCTTCCTGTATTTAAATCCCTCCAGATTCACTCGCTTTTTATATCCAGGCAGCTCCCTAACCTCATAACGAATTAAAGACTTTTCTACATCCGTATTGTCGAAGCCATCCAAAATTGCCAAGGGCACATGGTAGAAAGACTCAACCATTGGGTAATTGATGTAAAGTTTCCCTGCATCAGAAGAGTCACAAAAGTGTGACATAAGCTTATGTACACACTGTGGATCAAAATCCGCGGTGTGAGGATCAAGATCGAAAGCTAAGAAAATATCGGAAAAATCATTTGCACTTTTCCCTTTGGCTCTGTTCAGAGTAAGTATTGATCTTTGAGTAACGGCAATGGATCCCGTTTAGAGATATTTACCGAAAAACTTCTTTCCTCAACTCCGATAGTAAAA